>SLQI01000213.1 GCA_007131535.1 Balneolales bacterium
TAATTTTCACAAATAAATCCAGCGCATCCTGCAGTTGATTCAGTTTAACATATTCCAGAGCAAGAGCAAAGTTGGTAAAGCTATCGTCGGGGTCGTCTTTTAAAAATTCCCGGAGTTTTTGGATCCGGTCGGTAGACATAGGCTTATGAAGTTACAAGGGTTCGTACAGTGTTGATAAGTTCCAAAGGAGCTCCAACGAAAACTGTGAAATATAGTAAACCTGCCTGAGATTGATTTTATCAGGTGAATCATGAATTCTGCCGGCATAGGTATATGCTCCTCCGTTGAGTCCGATGATTTCGGTAGACAAAGAAGCGGGTAGTAAAAATTCAGAATTTTTCAGAGGATCAACCGGCTGATAGGAATAGCCGAGCTCAAGCTTTTCAGTAAGCTCCGTAATGTGCGGGTGGAACGGGGATTCTTCAGATGGTCCGAAAATCTCAACTTTTGAGGTGTCCTGTTGAGCAGATAGTTCGGAAAGGTTAAGGTAACTCATCAGGTTTTCATGATCCTTCCAAACCGAGCTGAAAAAGTGTTTGACACCGGCGTTAAACCGTTCATGCCCGTTCCATGCCGCAAATATAACAGGGTATTCTAAAGCATCTTCCACCGTTTTCAATGATCTGGCCAACTCAAGCAAAACGGAAACTCCTGTGCCATTGCGGTTTGCCCCGAAAAATGGGATGCCTGAATTCGGATGCAGCCCGTGACCGTCAAAATAAGCGGAGACTACTATGTACGGTGAATCAGGTTCAAACTCTCCGAGATATCCGACAACATTATTTGCCAGTCCGGTTTGTTCGGTTTGTAGTGAAATATTCGCAGAAACATTTAAGGGCTGGTTTAAGTTATCTTGCGGTAAAACCTCATTTGATACAACCAAAACCGGAATATCGAGTCGTTTTTCTTTAACAAATGGTTGCGCGGTGTTACCGATATGTTTTTGAGCATCTTGCGGAAGATTAATCTGCGGCTCAAACCGGTATGTATGCTCCAGATACCGCGAATAGGAGTGCGGAATGAAAATCACTCCACGCGCATTAAGCGAATCCGCCCACACTGCAGCCGGATGAATGCCGTAGTGATCAGTCTTAAAGTCGGATGTTTCGCTGAGATAAACAGAGACAATTTCATCATTGATATCCTGCCGCGTTAAATCATGATGGGCTCCCCATGTAACCGGTACAGTTTCTCCCGAAAACTGAGCGTCCCCGCTGTAATGCGCGGCCGTAAATTCCTCAAATATATCAAGTGAATTATTATCAAAGCCCAGGTACGAATTTTCCGAAAGAGAAAGCCGATGGACTGGAAAGGAGATCAGAAAACTGTCTTCACCGGGCAAGGGAGAGAGCCCGTGATTGGAAAAAGTAAAAGAAATCCAGTCGGCTGCCTTATGATTTCCGGCTTCACCGAATTCTCTTCCCTGAAAACCCGGAGAGGCAAAATCTCTTATCTGAGTTAAAATACGCTCAGCACTGATTTCATTCTCCAGATGACCCGGCATCGGAGGATGAGTGTGTTGAGCCGAAACGCAGCCAAAGTATGAAATAACCAGTGTTGCAGAAAGCAGGATTTTAAGACGCATGCTGATTGTAGTGTCTTTTAATTTCTTCAAGTGAGTCGCCCCCGAACTTTTCAAGAAAGGCATTTGCCAATACCGGTGCAATTACATTTTCGACAACAACTACGGCTCTGGGAAGCGCGCAAACATCCGAGCGTTCATATCGGGTGGCTACAGTTTCTTTGGTATGCAGATCAACCGTATCAAGCGGAGTGAGCATTGTGGGAATGGGTTTCATCACCCCACGAATAATCAGCGGCATGCCGGTTGTAATGCCGCCTTCCAGCCCGCCGGCCCGATTGGTTTTCCGTTTAAAAGTGTCTTTATAAATAATTTCATCATGCACATCATGCCCAGGCCGGCTTCCCGACTCAAAACCGAGCCCGACTTCGACTCCTTTCATCGCCTGAGTACTCATCACGGCCTGAGCAAGCAGCCCCTCCAGTTTCCGATCCCATTGAGCATAAGTGCCCAAACCAACCGGAAGACCGGTTACTACAATTTCATACACCCCGCCCAGTGAAGAGCCTTTTTTCCGTTGCACTTTAATCTCTTCAATCATCCGATAACTCAAGTCATCATTAAGGCATCGTACTTCGGATTCATCGGCTTTTCGAAACAGGGATTCGGCCCCCTTTTCAATAAAACGGTCGGTTTCCCTGCGTACTTGATCCCAGGACTCGTAACCATGAGCCCCGATTCGCAGAACGTGCCCTCCGATTTCAATACCAAATTGTTTCAGGAAAATCCTTGATGTGGCGCAGCAAGCCACCCGAACGGCAGTTTCGCGGGCACTGGAGCGTTCAATTACCGGCCGGATATCGTCGAAACCGTATTTTTGAGCACCAGCCAAATCCGCATGGCCGGGTCGGGGAATGGTGATGGGGTCGACTCCTTCACCTGATCCCTCAGGAGCCATGACTTCAGGCCAGCCGTCTTTGTCTTTGCTGAAGGCACGATTGGGGAGCTTCATGGCAACCGGACTTCCCATGGTTTTGCCGAATCGAACTCCGGCCACAAACTCGGGTGCATCTTTTTCAAAAGCCATTCTTCCACCACGTCCGTACCCCTGCTGTCTGCGGGCAAGGTGCATACCGATTTCTTCACTTTTCAGCGGCAAGCCGGCCGGCAGCCCTTCAACAATGCCGATAAGTTCAGGACCATGGGATTCTCCGGCAGTAAGATATCTGATCATAAATGGTTAACGAATGTTTATAAATCGGTTTATAGTGACAGAAGTAAACGGGAGAGTGCTATTTAGAGCCTCATTTGAACCGCAAGCTGAGTTAGCCCCCCGATGTCACTGAAGTTATTGTGACTAAAATCAAAACGAAAACGATTGACGTTAAGGCCCAACCCGAATCGCATTCCGGCAAGGTCAATCCGGTTATCGGACTTTTGTTCCAGATGTTGGCGGTGGTCATACCCGAGCCGAACCTGAAAATTTTCCGTAAAAATAAACTCTCCGCCAAAGTTAAGGTGTCTGAATAAATTGGATGTAAATCCCGGCGACTCGTCATCAGGGTGAACTCGCTGCTCCCACTGATTAAGAGAGTGTAAAGTGAGGCTCAGGCGCAGCGGAAGATGTGTTAATTTGCGGGAAATGCCGGCACGGATGTCAAGGGGCAGAGGCTCATTGCGTTCATCAAAGTAGGTGATTTGCCGGCCCAAATGATTGAGGGTTAACCCGGCATGGGTTTGATCGTTTAGCGTATAGTGCAAACCAAAAGACAGGGCCAATGCGGAAGAAGTATACCGATCATAAGAGGAGCGAATGCTATGTAAATTGACTCCGGTTCTCAGATCTTCAGCTATTTCATACCCCCAACCTGCCGTTAGCGCAAAGTCATAAGCCTGAAATGAACCGCCTTCTTGCCCGCCGGCATCTGTTCGGGTAAAATTGCCATAGTCCATATATTTAATACCAATCCCGAACGTTCCGTAATCCTGAATGTGATAACTCCCGGACGCAACACCCGTATTGATATCGGAAATATAGTTTAAATACGCTATACCGATGTGGCGATGCTGGCCCTCATTGAGGTACGCGGGGTTTATCATAAATGACGAGACGTCGGTGTCGGGCAATGAAACAACATTTCCTCCGAGTCCGGAAGCGTGGGGAGAACCCGGTGTCTGCAAAAAACGGTATACATTGTTATAATCCCCGGCCATAACCATTGGTAAGCCGGTAAACAGAAATAACAAGACTACCGTCGAGGTTTTTATTAGCATTGAATATATTTGCCCGGTTACAGATGCCATACCGAATATAAACTAAGATGAAACACTTTTGGTGTTCCTGAATAATTAATCAAAGGATAGTTTGAGTAAACTGCTGAATGAACTCGGGCGATATTGCCGCCTGTTGTATGAGGCATTACGCTCCTCGACGGAATTTAGTAAATATCGTAAAAACCTCATTAATGAAATGATCAAAACAGGGTATGATTCCCTGCCGATTGTCATTCTTGCAGGTTTTTTCACCGGAGCGGTAATGACTATTCAAACGGCTTATCAATTGGTTGCCGCCTTCATTCCGGCCTCTACAATTGGTGCAATCGTAACGCAGTCCCTATTGATTGAGCTTGCCGCCGTAATACCGGCGTTGGTACTATCCGGACGAGTGGGAGCCCGAATTACAACGGAGCTCGGCACAATGTCGGTCAGTGAGCAAATCGACGCGTTGGAATCTATGGGATTTAATTCGGTTACTTTTTTAGTTATGCCGAGGATTATTGCCGGGGTTTTGATGTTCCCGGTCATCTACATTGCTGCTTCAGTAGCCGGTATAGGTGGAGGACTCCTGGCAGGATGGGTTACCGGTGCGTTGTCGGTTTCGGATTATATGATCGGCTCACGAAGTGTATTTTTGCCCTGGGATGTAATGTTCGGTATCGTGAAATCGTTTGTATTTGGATTCATCATAACATCTATCGCCTGTTACAAAGGCTATTATGCTTCAGGCGGAGCTGAGGGAGTGGGCAACGCTACTACCCAGGCTACGGTACTGAGCTGTATTTATATCCTGCTGGCTGATTTTTCACTTGCAGCACTTCTTCTGTAATTCGCACTATCTATGATAGAAATAAGAAATCTCACAAAAAGTTTCGGACAAACACTCGTTTGGAGTGATGTTAATCTCGCTGTTGAAGAGGGCGAAACTCTGGCAATTATTGGTAAATCCGGAAGCGGGAAGTCTGTGTTGATGAAGCATATGAATGCCTTGTTAATCCCGGATTCCGGTCAGGTTTTGATAAAGGGGCGCAATATATTTGACCTGGCCTATGCGGAACTTCGAAAGGTTCGCCAAACTTTTGGAATATTATTTCAAGGTGGTGCATTATTCGATTCAATCACAGCATTTGATAATGTGGCATTCCCTTTAAGATACTTCAGCAATCTATCCGAGCCGGAAATACGAGATAAATCAATGCAATGTCTGGAACAGGTGAACCTGGCAGATATCGGCCAGAAAACAACGGCCGAGCTTTCCGGGGGGATGAAAAAACGAGTAGGCCTGGCAAGGGCCATTGTGCTCGAGCCGGAATGTTTACTTTATGATGAGCCCACTTCGGGGCTGGATCCGGAAACATCCGATGAAATAAACGATTTGATTATCCGCATGGCGGATGAGCTTGAAATTACTTCCGTTGTCATCACACACGATATGCACAGCGTTTTGCGCGTTGCCGACAGAGCGGCGTTCATTGATAAACAAAAATTGAGTTGGCACGGTACCATTGATGAAATGAAAGTTGCAGATCATGAAGATCTGCATAGGTTTATAAGTGCCAGTGAGTATCACATTTCAAAAACCGGAGTTACGAGTTGAACAGGTATAGTAACGAAATAAAAGTAGGCATCACGATTATAGCAGCCATTCTGGTGGCTTTTGTCGGATTCAGAATTCTGCAGGATATTCCTTTTTTCGGAAGAACTTTTTCCCTGCACACATATTATGAGCGTGTAGACGGAATATCTCCCGGAGCGACGGTTTACATGTCGGGAGTCAAAGTAGGCTCGGTTCGGCAGGTACAGTTGGTTGGGGATAGTGTTCGGGTTGATATGGGCTTTTCCGACCTCGAGGGAATCCCCAAAGGATCTCTGGCCGTAATCGAAGCTACCGACTTATTGGGAACACGTGCCATCGTTATCCGCAAATCAACCCAACCGGAATTTATTGAGGACGGGGGCTATATCAAGGGTGAGTTTGATGAAGGTATAGCCGGGCAGTTCCGGCAATACGGAGATGAAATCGTACCGAAAATATCGGAATCCACCGAGCACATCGGTTCATTTATGGCCGAGCTGGATATGCTTCTCAAAGATGGCGGTCGCCAGAATCTCGACGGGATATTTGCCAACCTGAACCGCACTACAACGAATATAGACCGGTTAGTGGAGGAGAAGCATTCGGAGCTTGCGGAGTCGGTTGATAGATTTAACAGCATTTTGGCTAATGTGGATACGCTAAGTGCCGACCGTAAAGAACAGGTGGATACGGTTCTCGTTAACCTGGAGGAAACCACCGAGGAAATGAAGCAGCTTACTCGTGAATTGAATCAGCTTAGCGCCGGACTGAATGAGACGGTATATAAGCTCAATCACGGAGAAGGATCACTTGGCAGGATGCTGAATGATCCGTCTTTGTATAACAATCTGGACAGCCTGGCTTATGGATTGAATAATGCGGTAAAAAAGCTGAATGAAGATCCCCGGCACTTTCTCAAGCACATGCGTCTTGTGGATATCTTCTAAAAAGAAAACACAGAAAGTTGACGTTAACCATACGCATCATTTATTGATGTTGAGCCAATAAGCTGGTATATTTGCCAGCTATTTTAAAACAGAAAATTTATACGAAGCTTAAGTATACGACAGAGGGCATATGGGATTAATGCAGCGACTTAGAAGCGGGACCAAGTACACCGTCTGGCTTCTTGTATTCTCGTTCGGAATTCTTTGGGTACTTGCCGATACGGAACTCTTTGATGCTGTGATGGTTGGCCCCCAGGCAATGGGAGAGGTTGACGGCCAGAGTATTGACTGGGATGAGTTCAATCAGCGACTCAATATGTATACCGAGCAATATCGGGAACAAACCGGTGGATCACCCGATATGGAAATGCGGGCTCAATTTGAAAGCCAGGCTTGGGATGATATAGTGGCGGATAAGGTCATGCAGCAAAAAATGGATAAACTCGGCCTTACCGTTACCGACTCCGAGCTGATGGATATGATTATGGGTGATGATCCCGATCCGTTTATCCGGCAACAATTTACCGGCCCGGACGGTGAATTTGACCGGGAAGCCTTGCAAATGGCTATTCAGGACCCTCAGAATGCACCCGTCTGGATGATGGTGGAACAGCAGCTCCGCGAGCAGCGACGCCAGCAGAAACTCAACCAGCTAATCGAGTCGTCTATAGTCGTCAGTGAAAGTGAAATTCAAAGAGAATTCAAAAGACAAAATTCTCGTGTAGATTTTGAGTACCTGCGCTTCCCGTTGAGTTTAGTCAGTGCTGATGAAATCGAGGTTTCCGAGTCGGAAATGCGCGAATTTTACGACAACAACCGAAATAAGTTTAAGCGTAGCAAAACTTGGAATTTCAGTTATGTCGCGTTTAGCAAAGATGCTACTCCGGAAGATACACTACGCTTAAAGGAAGATTTTGAGCGACTCAGAGATCAGTTTGCGGCAGCCGAAAATATCGAGGAATTTCTCCGAAACCATGATACTGAAACGGGACTTTACGATGATTTCCTGCGTCCCTCTGAAGTACGAACCGAGCACCTCGAGGCTTACAGATTAAACACCGGCGAGGTAAGTGATCCCTATGTATTCGGAGACCGGGTACATATGGTAAAGCTGCTTGAAACCAGACCATCCGATCAAACCTATACCAGAATTCGTGAGATCGAACTTCATTTTACCGATGCCAATCGCAATGAAGTGGAACAACAAGCCAACGAATTGCTTCAGCGTATTGAAGACGGCGAAAATTTCCGGTCACTTGCCCGGCAATACTCAGATAATCAATCCCGCGCTCAACAATATGGAGAAGCTGGTTTCATCGCACGTGACGGTCGGGATGCATCCATAGCTAATCCGGTATTTAATGCTGCAGTCGGCGAAGTAGTTGGTCCGATAGAATATGACGGTGCTTTTTATTTGATAGAAGTAACTGACCGAAGCAGCGAAGATATTAAATTCGCGGACCTGAGCCGGACGGTTGAAGCAGATCCTATGCAAACCGTGGAACAGCAAGCCCGGGCTGCTGATGACTTCAGTATTTTTGCGAGAGATAACGGCCTGGAAGAAGAAGCGGAGTATGAAGGCTACGAAATTCAAAGCGGAGTGGCCTCAGACGGTAACCCGGTAATCTCGGGGCTCGGCCGAAGTCATGTAGTTCTTAATGAATTGCAATATATGAGCCGAAGAGAGATTTCTGATCCGATTGAAACCGATGATTACTTTTATGTAATCCGGGTAGATGATATCCAGCGGGAAGGCTACCGATCTTTCAGTGAAGTTGAAGGACAGGTTCGTGATCTTGTAGTTGAGAAAAAACGAATTGAACGATTAAAAGACATTGCCGGATCTGCACGTGACGCTCATGGTGATCTGAACGCAATTGCTGAAGCCGAAGGACTTACTGTAGAAATTGCCGAACGAGTAAATCTGGGAGATGATGAAGTGCCCGGTGCCGGCCGCGAGCCTGCGGTAGTAGGCGCGGCATTTGGTACCCCGGTAGGAGAATTATCCAGCCCGATTGGTGGCGATAACGGGGTATTTCTGATTCAGGTTCAGGATCGGGTTGAAGCCGATCTGGCTGAACTTACCGATAGTGAACGCGAACAGATACGCGAACAGTTACAGCAAGGCCGTATGATGGCCCTCGGAAATATCTGGGCTGAACGCTTGAAAGCTGATGCAACAGTGAGGGATCATCGCGGACTTCGCAGATAGGTCTATTTATAAATATTAGTTTAAAAAGCGGCAGGGCATTATGCTTTGCCGCTTTTTTTATGGGAATATTTTCATGAAACCCGCACGATAACGAAATGCAGCTGAAACCAAATACGTTAATAACCGCATGTAAAACATCTTCCCATTTGAAATCCCCCCAATGCAGCATGAGTAATAAATTTACAGAAGATGATTTCCGCTGGATGAAGCAGGCTATTGAACTTGCTGATAGGGGCAGAGGCTATGTTGCACCAAATCCGCTTGTGGGGTGTATTATAGTATCTTCTGAAGGCAATGTCGTTGGGGAAGGGTTTCACGAGAGATATGGTCAGGCTCACGCTGAAATCAATGCTATAAACAGTGTTCGTGATAAAAGCGAATTAATTGATGCCACCATGTATGTGACTCTTGAGCCTTGTTCACATACCGGAAAAACTCCCTCTTGTGCCAAAGAAATCCTGGATCTGCCTCTGAAACGCATAGTAATCGGTATGCAGGACCCGAATCCACTGGTAAATGGTGAGGGTGTTGCTATTTTAAAAAAATCCAACAGGTTTAAGGTGGAAACCGGGTGTATGGAACGCGAAGTGCGGCGCCAGAATGAGGCGTTTGTACATTATATGCGGTTCCAAAAACCATTTGTAACATTGAAAATCGCTCAGACGGTAGACGGGTACGTAGCAGCTCCCGATGGCAATTCAAAATGGATCAGTTGTGAGGAGTCTCGCAAAAAAGTACACGAGTGGAGAAGTTACTACGATGCGGTCATGGTTGGAAGGAATACCGCACAAATTGATAATCCCAATCTTACAGTACGCCATGTAGAGGGGAGGCAACCTCGAAGAATTGTCATAGACGGTGATCTGAGCCTGCCGGCCAACCTTAATGTTTTTACGGATCAGCATGAGCAAAAAACTATCGTGCTTACCCACAACAAAGAAAAATATGAGCAAACTGCTGACCCTATGCTGCAGCTGCTTAAATCCGATTATTTTCGTGGTGAAACGGTATTGGTAAGCAAAAAGGAGGGGCATACAGACCTTAATCATGCCATGGAACTTTTGGGGGAGATGCAAATTACTTCGATATTAGTGGAGGCCGGCAGCCAATTGGCATCGGCTATGATAAAAGACAATGTGGTGGATAAACTTCATGTATTCATTGCGCCTAAATTATTAGGAGGCGGAACACGTTCGTTACTTGGAGTCGGCCGGGATCGCATGGAAGATATTTTGGATCTGCATGACGCGAATTGGGAACAAGTCGGCTCAGATATGCTATTAACCGGTTATTTTTAAATAATTTATTATGTTCAATGGAATTGTTGAATCGATTGGAAAGGTGAGCAAAATCACTCCGTTGCACGGAGGTCGCGAAATTGAAATAGAGTGGGAAAAAGCGTCGGAGCTGGGCATTGATGACAGCATTAGCGTAGAAGGAGTATGCCAAACTGTTGTTCAGAAAACAGATCGAACATTTACCGTTCAGGCGGTTGAGGAAACTCTTCGCAAGACCAGCTTTGATTATTTTAAGGAAGGCGATCTGGTAAACCTGGAGCGATCCCTCACACTAAACCAGCGTTTGGACGGCCACATGGTGCAGGGGCATGTGGATACCACCGGTAAAATTGAAGCTATAGAACAGGAAGGGGCAGACTGGCTTTTCACCTTTTCATTTGATGATGATCAGTACGGAGATATGGTGGTAGGCCGGGGCAGTATTGCCATCGACGGCATAAGTCTGACGGTTGCCAGACTCAAACAGGGGGAGTTTACTGTGGCGATCATTCCATATACTTATGATCACACATCCCTGCAAAACAAAAAGGTCGGCGATCCGGTGAATCTCGAATTTGATATCATCGGTAAATACGTAGTTCAATTTATGCAGCGCCGCGAAGGTAATCAGTAAGATTCCGGATTTTAATCTATCGCCTCCGATTGATGGGGCTTTGCGTCCGTTCCAGATTGTTGAGACCGGGTAGTTTTTGAAACAGACTCTGAATCTGGCTGTCATTCACGGTAAGGCGGAACATATAAAACGGGAAATCATCAAACGGATTCCATTCGAACGAGAGGTTCCAGCAGTGAAGCGTACGGGAAATGCGAAACCGGGATGGGGTAAGCTCACTTTCAATAAAATCATACCCCATTTCGGTACCGACCTGCCATTCCGGTGTTAATTGCAGCGAGATATTCTGCATGTTTAAAATCGCCCGCTGTTGTATATCACCGGTTGTTCGACTTCGGGACCATCGGTAAGTGAAACTTAGTCCGAAAGACCACGGAGCATGCAGCCTCTGAACCGGCTGTGAGTTAAAAGCGCTGTCGTAGCCGGTAAACTGAGATTGATCCAACGGATCATACTCCGGCGGAAACCAAGCCTGGCTTTGTGTAAACTCGGGCTTACCCCCATCCCCGCCCTGAAAATTGGTACTCATGCTGAGCTGAAAGTTTTGCAGCCGCATGATACCCTGATTTTCTTCCCATCGGTAGCGGTCTATTCGTTGGCCGTCATCATCGGTAGCGTAAAAATCGAAGTTGGCATTGGCATTAAGCCTCACATTATCAAAAATTGAGGTGCGGAAGCGAGTGGAAAGGTCAGATAATTTAAATTGTTCAGCAGCGAAGTTATAGCTGACACTTGCCCGCAGATCATCAATCAGGCTGATGTTATTACGACTCTGCTCGCCGGTACTGTCTCTGGTGACATGGCGGGTTTCAAGGCGGTTTGTCAACGATAAGCTAATGCTTTGGCTTTCACCGGCTGAAGGACCTCCAACCGGACTGCCGCGAAACCGGGAATATGTTTCTCCTTCCGGGTGTCCTTCAACTTCTTCGTAAACTCCCCAAATCGGGTCGGAAAAATCCGGGTTGTAGGAGTAGCTCACGGATGGGCGCATAGTGTGTCTGAAACCATCCAGATTTCCGATTCGTGCATTGGAAATGCCATATAATGTGGTAGAAAGGCTGGTGCCCACGTCGAAATCACGTGCTGAAGCAAAGCCGGTTACAATTTCGGTTTCTGTCTGTTCAGTTTCTTCATTATAAAAACGGCGTTCCGTTTGGGGCAGCCAGTATTCATTATAGTTGAAATTCGCTGAAAAATTTACAAATTCGCTGGTTAAAAGCTGGGTATTACCCCGAACGGACTGTTCCATTCCAAAATCAATATGCCGGTCTTCTCCGGTGGCTTCCCGGTGTTTGCGGCGGTCAAACAAAGATTCAAAAAATCCGTATTCGGCATCTTCAACCGGGTTGTAGTTGAACCGTGTTCTGAGAGAAGAGGAATACCGAAGGGTAAAAGTTTCATACCAGCGCTGTCCTACCTGTGGACCGGATCGCTCAAAAGGGGTGAGTGATGTAGTCGAAAATGTCGCATCCGGTCCGCTAAGCGTTGTGCTCTCCTGGGTGAAATTTTGGTTGATCCGTCCGGATACCCGGAAAGAATACACATTTTCAGGGTGATCATAGTTGTAAGAAATTCTGGAGCTGGTGGTGTTTCGTGCGCGGTCGCCGATATCGTAAGAGTTTTGGGCGTAAAAATCCTGAGTTTGAAGATCTATGTTGGCACTGATTCTGGAAAAGGGAGTCAGATCATGTGAATGTTGAAGTCTCAGGCTGCGCTGCACATTGATGGCATAGTCCGGATCGGTGGATTCCAGGCCGCGGTCCCTGGAGTATCCGAGCTGAATATTTCCGTTGTACTGGTTTACCCGACGATAATTGAGCCGTGTATCCACATAAAAAGTACCTGAGGTAAATACGTCGAAAGAGATCTGACCGGTCAGATATTCGTTGAATTCCTGAAACCACCCCAGATTCTGCAGCCCGATCCCGCGCTCATCCTGCTGCTGATAGGCATAGGTGGGTTCCAGCAGTCCGGTTTGTTCCTGATCAAGCCGGGAAGGGATATAGCCGAACGGAAAAACGACGGGATAGGGAATGTCGAGAATGTATAACTGCGCGTTGGTAAAGAAGACTTCATCTTCTTCAAACACCTTCATTTTCTGAGCCTGGATGTAGAAATGCGGGTGATCGAGCTCACAGGTTGAGTACTGCCCTTCTTCAATAAATACAACATCGGGGGAGTGTCGTTTTACTTTATCCCCGTGAATATTGCCGCGATCAATGGCAACCTGGGCAGCGTCAAAGAGTCCTTTATCGGTTTCATAATTATACAGAATCCGCTGGCTTCTGATCTGTTCATCATCACGGGTAAGTACCGGGAACGACAGAGTGTCGTCCGGAGCTTCGGCTGTAGCTTCCATGATGTTGGTTGTAAGATTAAGGGTTATCATCCCCGCTTTCAGGTTTCCTTTGGGGTGGCGAACCTCAGCATTACCGTAAAGATATACAATGCGGTCAGGGTCAAACGCAAATACTACGGAGTCCTGAGCCTCAAACTCTACAGGAGGCTCACCATCGCCGTCGCCCGGCTGGTCCGGTTGAAGGGGGGTATCCGTATCCGGAAGTTCTTCCGGTTCTGGTTCATCAGGAAGGGTATCAGGTGGCTGAAGCTGATCGGGAATGGTATCAGTGGTGTCAGTTGCCACAGTATCCGCGAATGCCGACAGAGAATGCGATCCGGTGATTGAAGACGCAGGATGAGAAAGGAATATACCACCAAAGAGCAAAGCTGCACCGACGGCAAATGTAAATCGCAGTCTCATCATGTTCAGGGGAATACCGGAAGTTATTGCTCACCGAAAGTTTCAAAAGCAAGACTTGCTGCACCCAGTAATGCAGCATCGTTGCCAAGTTTTTCATACGTGATATTGTAGTTTTCACGAAAGCCGGGCAGAAGCCTTTCCCATGCTGCTTTCCGCGCAGGCTCGAGAATATAATCCCCGGCACGGGCTACACCACCCCCCACAACAATATTCGTGATATCAAGGATGTGGATGTAATTAACGATGGCGTATCCTAACATACGTCCAGCCTCGGAAAGTATTTCGATAGCCAGTTCATTTTGTTGTTTGGCTTCAAGGTAGATATCCAGTGGCTCCAGCCGGGTAAAATCATCTCTAAAGTTGAGGTACAAAGGGTTATCCGGATATTGGCGGATTTTTTCAACGGCATTTCGGCATAAGAATTTCTGCCCTAAGTAGGCTTCTATGCCCCCTTTGGCATTGCTATTGGAAGAGGGACCGTTATAGTCGATAATGACGTGTCCGAGCTCTGCGGCAGCACCGGTACTGCCCCGGTATAGCTCACGGTTAAAAATAATTCCACCCCCGACACCGGTACCCAGAGTTAACATGATCATACTGTCAAAACTTTGCCCGACCCCATAACGTGATGAGCCCAGGGCGGCAAGGTTGGCATCATTTTCTACCCTGGAAGCCATCCCGGTAAGTTCGTAAATCCGGTCGGTAAACGGCTCGACTTCCCAGCCCGGAAAATTCGGTGGGTAGGATACTGATTTCCGATCCAATGAGATCACCCCCGGTGAGCCTACTCCGACACCGACCACATCATCACTTGCGTAGCCGGCCGCCTCTTCAATTACTTTACCCAGTTGATTGAAAATGTGATCCACCCCTTTTTCAGCTTCAGTAGGAATGGAAAACTGCTTTACAATACCTTTGTGATAATCTACCAGGGCGGATTTAATGTTGGTGCCCCCTAAATCAATTCCGATGGCCTGCATGAATAATGTTGTAAATGGTTAGAAATAATAAGTTTAGAAAAGAAATTATTCTTTAATCCGGTATACATTTTCATCCGGTTTCCTCATTCCATATCGTTCCCGGGCTATTCGTTCCAGTGTTAGGGGATCGTTATGGACCAGATCAATTTTTTTGTCCAGCTCGTCTGTTTTTTTCCGGAGATTTTCAGTTTCTTCTATAAGAGTCTGTTTTTCACGAATCAACTGATAGCGAGTCCATAGACTGTAGGTATCGAGGAACGTAAACCAGATAAGTACGAACCCGATCAACAGCCAAAGCAGAAATGATCGGCGCCATATTAATGGATTGAGTAACTTCCAGTTCATCAAAACTCAGGATTTGTGTATACCGGTATCCGTTTAAGATATTCTTTTTTATCCACAGATAACAACAACTCAGGGACCAATATTCAATGGTAAGTGCAACAGGAGTAACACGGGTTGGCTTAATAACTTTATCAGCTTTTTTATTTGTGTACTGCTCGCCGGAAGTGCAGCCACCGGAAGGTGTTCCGGATGTGCCCGATTCGCCGGATATGCGAGCGGAGGGCGATACAAGCTCGGTGGAGTGGATAGAAGTATACTTCAACATGCCCTCCGACCACTCTGTGGCCTTTGAAGGAAATGAGTCCAACGATCAGTATGACCTGATCAGCTCCTTGACAGCACTGATTGATAGTGCTGATTATAGTGTGGATCTGACGGCCTATGACCTGCAGAATCAAAGGGTGGGGGATGCATTGGTCCGGGCTAAAGAACGCGGGGTACGAGTGAGGGTAGTCACCGATTACAATAATCGGGACCGGCGGGAGGCTCATCAAAAAATGTGGGATGCATTGGCAGATGCCGGAATTATAACCGTAGATGACAGCGGAACTATTTTTTGGCCTGATGGAGAGGTCTATCGTCAGGAGCTGCCAAACCGTGGGGCTCACATGCATCATAAATTTGCCGTGATCGACAAAAAAAGTGACGATCCTGATGATTACTATGTGTGGACCGGAACGATGAACCTTACTTACACCGGCCCGTTTAACACAAATCTGACGATGGTCATCAAAGACAACGAAGTAGCCCGGGCTTACAGGGAAGAATTTGAAATGATGTGGGGAGGCGACGGGAGAAAACCCGATCCGGGGCAAATGAGGTTTCACCGGGAGAAACCCAATGTGTCACAGAACAAGTTCTGGGTTGGTGATACAAAAGTGGAAGTCTACTTCGGTCCGATGGATATTAACGAGACAAAACCGAGCATCAGTGACCGGGTAGTGGAGTTAATTGAAGACCATGCCCGCTACGATGCCCGATTTCTTGCATTTGCCATCACACCCGATATACCGATAAGTCAGGCCTTGTGGGAAAAGTCGGGAGCATCAGATATGCGGCTTGAAGGGGTGATCGACAATATGTTTTTCGGGCGTTATCGCAATAACAACGATATTTGGGCACAACCGGAAGCCACCGAAGGGAACCGTTTAATTTTACCGAGCCGCGAGCTGCGCAAACAGCACCAGAAAACCCTGGTATTGGATGCCGTTCGGCCTGATTATGATGACGGCCATAATGCGGTGGCAATAACCGGCTCCTATAACTTTTCTGCTGCCGCCGAACGGGTTAATGATGAAAACATCGTACTGATCCATTGTGATACGATTGCGAACCAATTTTACCAGGATTTTATGGGTGTTCAGGCCAGGGCAAAAGGAGAAGCTGATCCGCCCGCACCGCCGGTTTCTACTGAAGAATGGTATCCGGTGAGCAACATTGTGGATGGACAGGTTTTCGAAATTGAACTATTTCCCGGTTTCCAGTATCCCGTTTCTCCCTTAGGTGTTCGTGTACCCAGAATTTACGCAGGTAATGACTCCAGCCATTACTATGGGGCCGAGGCAAGAGATCAGCTCCAAGATCTGGTTGAGGGCAAAAAAGTAATGCTTCAGGCAGCCGGAGCCGGAAGGACACCGGAAAGTCGATTCAACCGGTTTCATGCTTATATCACCGTGAAAGATGATCAGGGGGATGAGTTCTCTTTAAACCGGGAGTTACTCAAGGGAGGTGCCGGAACGTTCAGTGACTTTCTCTCACAGCATCCGGATTCTGTAAATGCATACCGGCAAATAGAAGAACAGGCCAGAGAGCAGCAAAAAGGAGTATGGAAGAATCCCGACAGTCTGTTTGTACGGCTTCCGAGAGCTGATGTACTTGGAGAGGAAGCCGACCCTGAGCCTGAGTTCCCGATCAATATAAATGCCGCCGGGGAACAGGAACTGACGGCCTTGCCTCAAATCGGTCCGGGGCGTGCCTCCTCAATAATAGAATATCGCGATCAGCACGGTCCGTTTTTAGATCCGGAGGATATTACCAATGTCCACGGTATTGGTGCCGGCATTCTGGATGCCATCAAAGACAAGATTGTTCTGGATGATACGGAAATCTAAGCCGACGAGAGGTCTCCGTAAAAGAGCTGCTTACAGATACCAGAATGCTTCTTCGTAGTGGCGGATCTCTTCTTTGGGGCTGTCGGGATACAGAACGGAGATGACATCAAACCGTGCCGGGGCGCCTTCCATTTTTCGCTCAAACATCCAGGCTTCGGCGACGTGAAGTAACTGTTTGCGTTTATTTTCGTCTATCGCCTCTTCAGGTTCACCGTAGCTTTTAGAGGTACGCGTTTTGACTTCTACGAAAACTATAAACCTCCCTTGATATGCGACGATATCCAGTTCGGCATGCTCAAAGTTGTAATTGCGATCAAGTATGGTAAACCCCTTCTCCTCAAGATAGCGAGCGGCAATATCTTCACCCTGGCGACCCACTTCCCTGTTATTTTTTTTCTTTGCACTCATTGGATTGAAAAGTGGTTTGGATTGTATATGGATTTGGAACTCATCCGTAACCTACATATCGGGCAATAACGGGATTGATTCCTTTGCTTCTTCAATCCGATTTAGGATAAGGTTTGATTTAATACCGCAATCAGCATACGAAATTCTGCCAAAAATAACCGTAATGTACCATCAGCTTTCCCAGGCGGATTCAGTTAAAGTGTGATTGAGTCCGCAGGCAGTTTTATCTGCTGGTTGCTCGAAATAGAAATTTCCGACTCCAATCCGGCTGCGGGTTCAGATAAGTAAGACATCACCACTATAAGAAAATATCGAATTGCGAGCCGGATCGCCGGTCCTACAACCCGGATTATGAAGTCTCAGCAGCAGAGGCTTTGGTCTTGGATGAATCGGATGACTTATCGTTAGTTTTGGCACTGCCGTTACCGTTTTTTGCGGTTCCGTTTTCTTCTTTACGCTTATAATCGGTAACATACCATCCGTCACCTTTATACACGACACCGGCACCTCCGGTAATCAGTCGTGTTACTTTTTGTCCGGTTTCAGGGCACTCAGTGAGTGGATTATCATTAATACCCTGCAGTACTTCAAATACGGTTCCGTCTTCTCGCTTATATTGATAAGTCGGCATAGTCGGTTGTTATAATTTAGGTTAATATTGCTGATTTTCGATTTATCCCGTAGAATCATCCGGAACGGCAGCGAAATACCGGGAAATATAATTAACTCCGTTGCAAAGAGTAGCGGTTTTTCGCTGCTCCTTTAATCTAAAAACCTGCTAATTCGTTTCAGCTTATTCTGTTACCTGCCGGATAACTAAAGCCTCAGCATGAACTAATTGGTTATCCGGTTTTGGATCATCAATTGAAACGCCAAAATAAGCCATGTGGTATATGGCGGTTGATGTGGGGAAATCAACAGAAATCAGTTAAATGGTTGATTTCAATTCTTTCAAACCGGTTTTTAATCGGGCTATTCCATCTTCAAGCATGGCCATAGAGGCTGCAAATGAAATGCGAAGGCCTTCAGGTTCACCAAACGCATCGCCCGGGACCAGTGCCAGCCTGTGTTTTTCAATCAGAAACATGCACAGGTCAGTACTTGAATTTATAGGTTCGCCATCAGCGGTATGAGTGTTGAGAAACGCAGAAATATCGGGAAAGACATAAAAAGCGCCTTCCGGTGAAAAGCATTTGATTCCGTCTATCCGGGAGAGTTCATCCACAATGTAATCCCGCCGGTTGCGGAATTCATCTCTCATTTTGAAGATTTCATCACGCGGGTTGGCATAGGCCGCTTCCCCGGCTTTTTGGGAAATCGATGACGGGGCCGAAGTTTCCTGACTTTGAATCCTTGCAGTAGCCTCGGATATCTCCGCAGGTGCCGCGAGATAGCCAAGCCGCCAGCCGGTCATTGCAAATCCTTTGGAAAATCCGTTCACAACGATGGTGCGCTCTTTCAGCTCCGGAGCAGCCTGGGCGATGCTTACATGATCGGATTCGTAGGTGATGTATTCATAGATTTCATCGGAGAGCACGATCACCTCCGGATAGTCGGCAAGGACTTCCGCTAATTCAGCCAACTCTTCCCGGCTGTAACAGCTTCCGGTAGGGTTAGAGGGAGAGCAGAGGATGACCATTTTTGTCTTGGAGTTCAATGCGTTGCGCAAGTCATCTGCCGTCATTTTGTACCGGTTAGTTACATCGGTACGAACGACCACCGGTTTGCCTTCAGCCAGCTTAACCATTTCGGGATAGGAAACCCAATAAGGAGCCGGAATGATAACTTCATCACCCGGATTAATGGTGGCGAGAATTGAAAAACCGAGGGATTGTTTCGCTC
Organism: Balneolales bacterium; assembly: GCA_007131535.1. GTDB lineage: Bacteria > Bacteroidota > Rhodothermia > Balneolales > Natronogracilivirgulaceae > SLJN01. The sequence goes on from SLQI01000213.1 coordinate 18,893, forward strand.
CGTTGGACACAACGATCTGATCAGGAGTATACTCCAGGTGATTTTCTTCCCGAAGTTTTTGACAAATCAGATTTCTTAGCTCAATGGTACCGGTATTTACGGTGTAGCCGTGGAAGCCGTCTTCAATGGCTTTGATTGCTGCTTTGCAAATATAATCGGGAGTGTTGAAGTCGGGCTCACCCTGGCTTAAAGCTACAACAGAATGGCCCTCTTGCTGTAATTCTTTAGCTCTGGCAGAAATCTTCATTGTTTGCGAGGGGGAAATTCTGTTGATGCGTTCTGCAACCATAGTTAGGAAATGATTTATTTCGGTTTGTGTCTGTAAAAAATAGCCTAAATGAGACGACAGAAAATAAGGATTATCCTGTCCAAAAATTAAACCCTGAGACCGGAATTATGTAAGAAACCGGGATTTAGCAGATGAAATACGGTTTCCGGGGTTTGCTGATTTATTTGTTTTCAGGGGCATCATAGCGATACCTCTGTAGTGCCTGCGCTACATGTTCCGGCACAAATTGGTGCAAGTCCCCGCCCCAGTAGGCAACTTCTCTGACCATCGTAGCTGAAACGAAGGTCAGCTCTTCGCGGGGCATGAGAAATACGGTGTCAATATCTTTGCCAAGTTTGCGATTCATCAGAGCCATTCTGAATTCGTATTCGAAGTCGGAAACCTGGCGAACACCCCGGATCAGGGTGCTAACTTTATGGCGGTGGGCATGATCAACCAAGAGCCCCTCAAATTGATCCACCGTAACCTGATTTTTCCAGCTTTTATCATCCAAACATTGTTCAATCAGCTCTACCCGCTCCTCGGCAGTAAAAACCGTTTTTTTTGTCCGGTTAACAGCAACGGTGACCACCACCTGGTCAAAAAGTTGCGTAGCCCGCGCCAGGATATCAAGGTGGCCGTAGGTGATCGGATCAAATGTTCCCGGGTAAAGTGCCTTTTTCATTCTATATGCTCTTCCGAGTTAATTGCTTCGTCCGGAATTGGATAACTTAAGAAAATAGTAACAATTGTTCTGCCGTAGGGTTTGGAAAATACACAATGCGGATGTGTTGTAAAGTCGTGGCGGCTATCGTGTTCAAGTATAAGCCAGCCATCTTCTTTAAGCCATCCTTCGTTAATGATAAGGTCAACAAGGCCCGGCATATCGGCTAAGTCGTAGGGGGGATCGGCAAAGACAATATCAAAAGGTCTCGGGCTGCCTTGAAGGTAGTGTTCAACCGGAAACGGGGCTACATGAACCTGATCGGCAATACCGAATTTTTCAGCAGTTTGGTTAATCAGCTTGCCGGCCTCAGAGTTTTCTTCCACACTGGTTACGGTAGCCGCGCCCCGGGAAATGGCTTCAAAACCGAGATTGCCTGTCCCGGCAAATAAATCCAGGATGTGCAGGCCGTCGAAGTCCCTGCGGGCGGTGATGACTCCAAACATGCCTTCTTTGGTACGGTCAGAAGTGGGGCGGATTTCTTCAGTCTTAAGAGTCGGGATTTTCCTGCCTTTCAACCTGCCTGTAATAATGCGCATAACCGATCAGTTTACTGCAAGAATAATGGCGGGAAAAGCTTCAACAAGCTCAAAGCTGTACTGCTGCTCTTCCGCGTTAATTTTCATGGCATTCAGCGAATCCATTATTCTTATTTCCCCTTCTTCCAGCATAGGCTTTAGCAGCTCGGCTGTTTTATGAGCTTCATAGCCGTAGAGCAAAATTTCGTCATGCATACCATTAATCCAGGGCAGTACCTGGCGGCAGTGATGCCACAAATAGGGGATGTCGGCGAGGTCATCAAATTGGAAGTAAGTGGCAGCCCGCATTTTCCCGAGCAGAAATGAGCTAACTACAATTAACCCGTCCTGGCAGGAGATGGTCATAAAAGAGTTGCCCGAATTATTGTGGGAGTTCCAGAAGCTGCCGATTTCAAAATTGCTGCAATATTCTGCCCCGGAGCTGATTTCAGTCAGGCGATCGAAACCCTTCATTGAAGTGGTGGTGCGGACAGCCAGTAATTTGAAATCACGATTGCTTAGATCAAACCAGTATGGCTGCAAATCGCCACGCGGATAGCCATGCATAAATATGCTTAGGTAGGCTTCCCGCTCGTCGGGTTCATCATAAACAGACTTTGGCAAGATAGTCCAACATTCCTGGGAGGGTTCGGTTACTACCCGGGTTATGCCGACATTATTTTCACGGATAATTCGGTGAATGGCATTTCGCAACCCGTCAAAGTTATGATTACTTCCATTTTTAAGGGCTTCGGCCACAGAAAAATTGAAATCTATAGAACCAACATATTGAATTGAATCAGAATGAAGCGGACCGGCCAACGCATAAAACAATCGGTTTGCCGAATAGCAAAGCCCCAGATTGAGCCGGTCATTGTTCATTGTTAATTCCAGCTGGTGGCATTTAATCTTGTAGTTCGCTGCAGATCACCGATATGATCATCGGAATCAGGGTCTTCAAGCAGATAGATCTGCGGACGCAGAGTATCATTCAGCGTATACTCGAACTGACGGTTGGTCCGGGGAGATCGGAACAGGTTTTCCAGGGGAGCTTCCTGGTAGAGTATAGTGTCCCGTTCATCAACAAAATAATAAGTGTCGTTGCTGCGGAGTTGCTCAATATCCTCGTGGTTTTGCAAAAATATGAGCAAACTATCCAGTGTATGAGGGAAGCGCCCTTCTTTACGGTTCATTACTACCAGACCATCCCGAATTTTAACCATCTGTTGCCGGGTTTCATCGGTGATAGCTCTTTCTTCGAGCACTTTTTCATAAGGGCTGACGATCGAGTCATATAAAACATAACCCAAAATGATAATAATAACCCCGAGTATAACTGTGATTATGTTGTTACGTGTGTCTCTATTCATTTTTAAGTTTGTAGGTTATTGAATGAGGAAGCCGAACAGGCATAAGCGCCCTGAAAATACACGGGCGTTCGGTTAGATGCAAAACTCCTGTTTCGGTCGTTGTGTTTCATCAATTTACAATTGGCGGGTTAGCTTGTAGCTTTCTTCCCATATTTCCTGCAGACCACGTTCTTTAAATTTTTTTAGTTGTTCAATTCGGTTAATGGATTTTAATGGCTGTATTTCAAAAGAATCTGAGTATAATCCGCGGATATCCGAAAATTTTAAACTAAATGGGGGGCCTTTCATAATATTTTGTGCATATCTCAACGTAATCAAAAGCATCGTAGTGCCGGAAGGGCTAAGATCCGCAATTTTTCGGGCATAGCAGGTTCGCATATCCGAAGGTAACGACACCAGTGAAGCCCGATCAAAAATCGCAAATTTATTCGGCAGAAGATCCTCGGTGAGCTCATAAAAATCACCACAAATAAGGCGAATATGCTCTGACTCAAAGATTTTAAAATTTTTTACTGTAGAAACTTTTGGTGATAAACGTTGTTCATTAAAAAAATCCCGGCAGGCTATTTCGGAAATTTCAACACCAACTATGGGATGACCCTGATTGTATAACCAAACCATATCCAGACTTTTACCGCAAAACGGGACCAATACGGGAGTTGAAGGCTCGACCGGGAGGGTCGGCCAGAATTCCTTGAGCTGACTGTTAACTTCAATAGCATGAAAGCCGATTTTTCCGGCCTGCCATCTTTCAATCCAGTACTTGGTATCCATTTTATATGATTTGAGTAACTGCTGCACTATTATTATTAAAAATATATAACAATGCTGTATAAGTAAACCAATATAAACCTATATGCAATCGCTAATTGAAATCATCGGGGAAACCGCCGCCATTCCCTCGTTTAGTTCGTATGAAGAACGTATTCACCCTTATTTACTGAATGCGCTGCAGGGTATTACAGGGGCTGACTACAAAATTGTGGAAGACCGCAATGTTGTTGCTTATATATCCGGGGATTCTTCTAAAAAACCGGTGGCTTTAACCGCCCACCTCGATAAAATCAATCATTTTGGCGAGGAGTATCCTTCTGCACTTCCTGTAGAGTATGGGAGTTCTTATATAAAAGGGCAACTCGATAATACCGTTGGTATCGGAATTATTTTAAGGCTCGCGCAAGTAGCTTCATTACACGACTGGCCACCTTTACTGCTATTGTTTTCAGAAATGGAGGAGAGTTTTGGGTTAAAATATCACCCGGAATTGCTGCGGAATAAAGGGGAGGGATTATATCACGGTATGGGCGCTGAAAGAATTGCCCGTGATCTCATTGACCGTAACCTCACCCCGCAAGCTGTAATCACAGTTGATACAACCCCTTTGTTTAAGGGTGAGCGCGGAGTGGCATTTTACAGCGGCCATTGGGAATTTACGGAGCAGCAGCCTAATGATGAGGAGCTTCGCCTTACCGAAGAGTTAAAAGAGCAGTTCAGACAAATGGACCCTGAGCTATTATTTGCCAACAATACAAATGATTATCTCACCTATGGCAAAATACTCAATCAGCCCGGCCAGACGGCAGTACCGTCAGTTGCGATTGAACCGGCAATTTTTCCCTATCATCAACTCGATGAACAGGTTTTTTTTGATGATATAGAGCGGGTATATAATCTATTGAAAACGTATTTGAGTGAATATTCTTAACGCCGCCTCATGTGCCTTTAAGTGCTGTAAGCTGTTGAACTGCTTCCATGGATGTCCTAATATTGACCATGCTTTTGGCAGAGGTCCGCGATCGTAAGAATGGATTCAGGCACCTTTCCCTAAGCCCCGGGTCAGTCACCATTAATTCACCAAAAAAAATAACGGTTCGTGAACAGACAGGTTCTCAGGCTCGCTATTCCGAATATCATCAGTAACCTGTCTATCCCAATGCTGAGCTCAGTGGATACGGCACTGATGGGCAGAATGGATGAGCCTTATTACATCGGAGCGATTGCGGTTGGCGGGGTGATCTTCAACTTTTTGTACTGGGGCTTTGGTTTTCTCAGGATGGGTAGCACCGGGCTGACTGCCGGAGCATTCGGGCGAAATGATCGCCTGCAGATCGCGCTTGTATTATACCGGGCTTTACTGGTAGCCGCAATCGCCGGGGTTTTGCTGATCCTGCTTCAGCGCCCGATCTCTGAAATTGCTTTCCGGTTGATTGACTCAGGGGAACAGGTGCGCTACCATGCCGGTATTTACTTCAGCATTCGAATCTGGTCAGCTCCGGCCACTCTGGCACTGTACAGTATTCAGGGATGGATGCTCGGTCTGCAGAATGCCAGAGACCCGATGGTGATCACGGTGATTCACAATCTATTGAATATCATCTTCAATATTGCATTGGTGTACGGGTTGGGAATGCATGCCGACGGCGTGGCACTGGGAACCGTAATCGCCGACTATACCGCGCTGGCTTTGGCCTTCACTATGGTCTACAAACGCTATGGGTACCGGCTGATTCGCGTAGATTTTGCACGAGTTCTTCAGCGTGAGGAGGTACTGCTGTTTTTCCGGGTAAGCAGTGACATTATGATCCGCACACTGAGTGTGATATTCGCTTTTGCTTTCTTTACTGCCCAGTCGGCCGCTTCAGGTGATCAGATACTGGCAGCCAATACCATCCTGATCCAACTTTGGAATATACTGGCTTATGGTGTGGACGGATTCGCATATGCCGCTGAGAGTCTGGTAGGCCGGTATACCGGAGCCGCTGATCTGGAAAAACTGAAAAAATCAGTTGCCGTAATTATGGGTTGGGGGCTGGGGCTCGGTGCCGGCTTCAGCGGAGTGTATGCGCTTGGAAATGAATACATCCTGCGTCTGTATACCGATCAGCCCGAGATTATCGATCTGGCCATGCAGTATTACATCTGGACGATTGCAGCCCCGCTGATCAATGCCTATTGCTTTATTTGGGATGGGGTGTTTATTGGGGCAACTGCGACCAAACAGATGCGCAATTCCATGTTATTTTCATTGCTGGTTGTATATTTGCCGGTGTATTACCTCGGTTTTCCGGTTTGGGGAAATCATGCGTTGTGGTTAGCTATGGCGTTGTTTATGGTTTTCCGGGGAGTTACGTTAAGCCTGTATGCACGAAGTGCGATTATTGAGCCGATTAAGCAAAAACATGAGCAATGAAGACACTTTATCTGATGCGTCATGCCCACTCCGACCGGGCACAGCCGGGAGTGCGTGATATTGATCGTCCCCTTAGCCGGCGTGGTCGAAAAGACTGTTGGTTAATGGGGCGGTACCTTCAAGGCAGCCAAAACCTTCCTGAGCTGATTTTATTTTCATCGGCTCTCCGGGTCCGGGAAACTCTTAACGGAATTACAGAATTTACGGGCGAAGGGGTTGAAGCAAAACAAATCGAAAAACTATATAGCGGAGGGCTTGAAGATTATTTTGAAACGCTTCGCAGTTTACCTCTGTCCGCAGAACATGTGATGATAATCGGGCATAACCCCATTCTTGAAGACCTGGCGGCTAAGCTGCGTAGTGACCCGTTCGGGAAGTCTTTCCGGGAATTTTCCCCGGCAGCTGTCGGGTGTTTTGGTTTGCCGGCAAAATCCTGGCAAGAGTTGACGTGGGGGTCGGGTGATTTCAAATGGTTGATGACGCCCGGCTTGCTGGAAAGCCCGTAGGAGCAGCAAATACGGATATGGTAAATGCCGTGAATCTGCGTTATATTGGCGGGTTGAATGTAATAACTGTTACCGAAATATCAAGTCCATTAATCTATGTTATATCAGGATCAATCATTTTACTTGTGCAGAATACCGCTTGATGCCGCGTCTGCAGACGATGTGGAAGTACTTAAAAAAGCCAGGCACACCGATAACTTCACGGAGCTATTCAACGAGTTTGAGGAAAAAAGGAGCCATGCTTTTAATGAAGACGGTCTGTATGGTGTAGTCCGGGCGGAAGAGATTTTTACCATCGTTCGCACGCAAGGTGATGACAATGCCCGGCAAAAAGCTTTTGACGAGGCCAAATCCAGTCTGATCACCAATTTGGAACATCGGGTAATGCAGAATAAAGACAGCAAGGCCAAAAAGATTCTGCGTGAAGTCCACGGAGTGGAAGATAACTTTAAAGCCTGATATGCGGGAAGACTAACTTCAAAGTGTAACTAAGCTGAATCAACCTGAGGTAACTCGTACCTACTGAGCTTGCAGAATAAGATTAACCCCGGTTTTTATGACCTCATCCCCCACAAAGCAGGAACTTATTGAACTTTCCGAGGAGATAGTCGATATCTCCGAAGCCCTGGATCAGGCCGGCGAAAACGATGATGATCGCAACTATCAAACACAGTATAACCGGCTGCGTGAGATCGGTGAGATACTGATGGATGGCATAGAGTCGCTCGAAGGAGATGATTTGGCTTATGCCCGGTTTATGCTGGGTTCCGTTTGTAACATGCTTGGATATTGGGTTCAGGCTGAAGAGGCGTACACCAAAGCGCTGGAGTACTGGCCGGACCACGTAGGGCTGCTAAATGAGTTGTTTGAGGCTCAGATGGAACAGCGGAAATATGAGGCGGCTAAAGAGACGATCGAAATGTCGATTGAGCATGGAGGGGAGACTCCGGTTATCCTGCAAAACTATGCCGCCGTTCTTATTCACCTGAAGCAGGTTAATAAAGCAAAGGTTGTTATGATCAATTGTGTGGCCAAATTTCCGGATGATCAACAGTCCAGGGAACTGCTGCATCAATTAGAACAGCCGGAAATGTATTTGGATGAGCCGTCGAACTGATCAATCCGATCCCGATAAGGTTAACATATCAAAAAGTAAGTACCGGGGAAAAACCGATTATGATGTGGTTTTTCAGGATCAGCACATACTTGTAGCAAATAAGCCGCCCGGGTTACTAACGGTGCCAATATCGGGGATGAAAGCCGTCAATTTGCAGGATTTGATTGATCGCGACCTGAAATACAAAAGGGAGGTCCGGGCGGCCCATCGTATTGATCGCTATACTTCGGGGCTGGTGGTGTTCGGACTGCATAAAAAAGCACATTCCGGCCTTAAAGATCAGTTCCGAAATCGTACTCCGGAACGAATATACCTCGCCGTAGTCCGGGGCCGGCTTCAACAAAAAGAAGGTAAGCTGGTGCATTATCTGAAGCAGGTTAAGGCAGGGTTTCGCAATATCGTTGTTTCAAAGCATAAAAAGGGAGCGGGCCGGGCTGAGTTGGACTATCAGGTCGTGGACGAACAGGGGGACCGCTCGTTGGTACGGATACAGCTGATCACCGGGCTGAAAAATCAAATTCGGGTGCAGTTTGCGGAAATTGGGCATCCGTTAATCGGGGACCGCCATTACGAAGCTTCAGAGAAGAACCGAAAAGAGATCGACCGGCAGGCACTGCATGCCTCTGAACTTACATTTGCACACCCTATAACCAACAAGCCGGTTCGCAACAAAGCTACGTTACCGGCCGATATGAAACGAGTACTGAGAGAGGCTTCAGCAAGCTAAACATTGCTTATTAACAGTTGCAGGATTCTAAACCGGTCAGAACGCTGGAAAATTGAATGGTGTTACAGGGGATGTAATCTTGAACAAGTATTAAAAGGAGGACAAAATGAGTGCGAATCTATTAAAAACCGAAATGGAAGTGGATATAGGTATTTCAACCGAACACCGAAAGCAAATTGCAGACGGGCTCTCCCGGCTGCTTGCCGATTCATATTATTTATACCTGAAATCACAAAACTATCACTGGAATGTAACCGGAAAGCTGTTTCATCCTCTCCATGAACTGTTTCAGGAGCACTATGAAGATTTAGCTGAAGCTATTGATGAAATTGCGGAACGAATCCGGACTCTTGGCTTTTATGCTCCGGGAACATTTAAAGAATTCGGACAGCTCACGTCCTTAAAGGAAGACAGTGATGTTCCTGAGGCCATGGAGATGATCAAAAATCTGGTAACGGCTCACGAAACGGTGATCAAAACAGCTCGGTCGGTACTTCCGGTATGTAACGATGCCGAAGACGAGGCAACACTTGATCTTCTTACCGGTCGGCTTGATTTCCACTCCAAAGCAGCCTGGATGTTGAGAAGTCATCTCA
>SLQI01000479.1 GCA_007131535.1 Balneolales bacterium
AGGTGCTCCATAACCCGTGGCATACTCAAACTTCATGCGGGGTTTTAATTGTAATGAGCTGATTATAGCGGTCTCTGCCCTTAACGGTGAGTTTACTACATCAAGAAATTGATCAAACAACACAGGCTCGGTGTAGTAAGTTGCAAGCCACTTTCTTGCTGTGCCGCTTCGCCCCTCCGGTGGCATCTTGAAGCAGTATCCGGATACTCCCCCATAACCGAAGCTTTCGTTGATGCAAGAATGCAATACCCTCAAACTCTGATCAGACCGAAGCGCTATGCGTCTCCAAACTCCCGGATCATTTTTCACAATTACTTTGAATATGTAAATCGGTAAGTTCAACAACACTTCCTGAATATATTATCAACTGAATTCGTATTAACGGAATAACGTATGTGGGATGAATCCAAATTACGATCATTTGAATCTATCCCGAAAATTGAAACCCGAAACGTCCTCACCCTTTTTGGGATATCTTTTTTTTGGCATATTCGCTGAGTCAAAGTCCCGTTTCGGGATTACCCAACGTAACAGGAAACAACAATTAGATGAAGCCAAAGCACTTACAAAAAGAGTTAAAATATATTGGATGGACTGATCAGGTTTCCGTTCCCAGAAAAATCTATCTCTTTGTAGAATTCTTTGCCCTGTTTTTACTGCTTCCCGCTTTGATTTTTTACAATTGGATGCCGTTTTCAAAAATCGGCATCCTATTAGGGTTTACCATTTTATGTGCATGGCTCTTATGGGTGGACCCCACTTTTTACACCCGGAAATTATGGAATCTGAAAGGGCTCAAGAAGTCGTGGAAGGGTATCCTGTTGCGATTTATCCCGGCCACTGTCATCCTTACACTCGTCATCACTATGCTTGAGCCGGAGATGCTTTTCAACCTTATCCTCGACGATTTTTATACCTGGCTATTTATTGTAATCTTCTACCCCTTGTTTTCAGTGTACCCTCAGGAGCTAATTTACCGGTGCTTTTTGTTTCACCGCTATCAGCCTCTTTTCCCCCGACAGCGTTTTATGATCCATGTTAGTGCTCTAACTTTCGGTTATCTGCACATCATATTCGGAAATTATCAGGCCGTTTTTTTGACCTACGGAGCTGGTTATTTGTTCGGTCGCACCTATGCTGAAACCAAATCTTTACTTGCGGCATCTTTTGAACACGCTCTTTATGGTATTTTAATCTTCACTATCGGTTTTAATCACTATTTTATCAACTCCGTCGTGCTTGATCTGAATATCTTCTTTGCGGAATACCTGATCCCTGTCGGAAAATCGCTGGGATTAACCGGTTAACTTGTTTCCCATAAATGCCAATGCACCATCACCCAGCTGCCTTATGACTTCCGAAACCTTTACTTTTACCGATCATCAAGGGAAAAACATTTATACCTATAAATGGGCGCCGGAGTCAACCAATCACAAAGGTATCGTGCAATTGGTTCATGGTATTATGGAACATGCCGGCAGGTATATTCATCTTGCCCGGGAGCTTACCCGAAATGGATATATCGTTTATGCGCATGACCACCAGGGGCATGGAATGACTGACCCCGACCATCTCGGTTTTATCGACAGTCCGGATGGTTTTACCCGAATGGCCGAAAATATTTATGATCTCAACAAACTTATCCGGAATCACCAGCCCGGGGTTCCGGTGGTGGTTATGGGTCACAGTATGGGTGCCGCTCTTTTAATGCGAGCCTTGCAGTTGTTCCGTTTTAGCCCGGAAGCCGTCATTTATTCGGGCATGCCTGCCAAGCCTCCGTTGACGATTTACCCGGGATTGTTTCTGGTATCATCAATGGCCAAAATTTTCGGGGAACACCAACTCAGTCCCCTGTTTTTTAAACTGATCTTTGGCCCTTATCAACAGAAATTTAATCCGGGGCGCACCCACATGGACTGGCTTTCACGGGATGTTTATGTGGTTGACCACTACCTCGCGCATCCGTTCTGCGGTTTTATATGCTCGTATGCCATGTACCGGGATTTATTACGTGGTTTGATCAATCTATACCGCAAAAACCAGTTTAATAACCACCCCAAAGAATCGCCTGTTTATATCTTCGGTGGTTCAGAAGATCCTGTTTGCCGCGGGGAAAAAGGAGTGCACAATCTCAAAAAAAAGCTGCTTAAATCGGGTGTCTCCCGGGTTGATATCAAACTATATACCAATGGGCGCCATGAGGTGCTGCAGGAGACCAACTTCGATGAGGTATTTGCCGAGTTGATTCAATGGATTGATCAACAAATAAAATACGAATGAATCCTGCTTATACGACGTTAAATTTCTACAATGGAATGAGAACAGGTAAACGTAATAATGGTAAAAGGTCAATCAAATTGGGGTGGGCTTTATGCATATCAGGGTCCGATTCTTCTCAATCTGATCTCAAAACTTAAAGATGCGTACCCTTCGGTTGACTGGTACTCCTACATTCCCATTCTGTTTAAGCATGTTCAGCGATCTGTTATAACGTCAGACCTCACTTTGACTGCCCGTTTTTTGCAGTGGCTCCGAAACATGCTTAAACACCGATATAATGATAACGAAATCTACCCATTGGTGTTAAAACTTATTGAAGACGAAATTGCTGATCACACCAGTGATTCCAATATAGCCTCAATCAAACGCGTACTTAATCTGTCTGCTCATAAGGCAGAAGAGTCAAATGACCGCGACATTGGCTCTTCACGTCTTGATTTGACCATGAAGCACGGGAATCTGGCCCGGCTTTATTTTGATTTCCTTTTGGCAGGTGACAGGAATGCCGCTACGCTGTTGATTAAAGACTGGATAGAAGACGGTATTCCGCTGCAAGATATCTACCTTAAAATTCTGCAACCTTGTATGGAAGAGGTGGGTCGGTTATGGGAGTTAAACCAACTTTCCGTAGCACAAGAGCATTACATTTCAGCATCTACACAAATGATCATGTCCCAGCTGTATCCTTACATTTTCAACACTGAACGTAACGGAAAAAAATTGGCTGCAGCCGCCATTGCCGATAATTTGCATGAACTGGGTACACGAATGGTATCCGATATCTTTGAACTTCATGGTTGGGATACCCTTTACCTTGGCGGAAACTTGCCTACGGATTCCCTTTTAATAGAGATAATACGATGGGAGCCAGATGTATTGGCCGTATCCATTTCACTTGGTTCACAGCTCGATGAGGTCGAAGAATTGATATATCAGCTGCGGCAACAGAAAAGTGACTCCGATTTAAAAATATTAGTGGGTGGCAGGGTTTTTATCGATCATCCCGATTTAAAACTTTCACCGGAGCCGGATTTCTATGCAAAAAGTTTGGAAAGCGGAGTCAACTGGGCAAATTCCCTGAACATATAAACTACGTTTGAAAACGCAATGGCAGATAGTTTAAACACCTGTTATGGTACTGCAGTTTTATTGAATTTTGACTGTACGATTAACCGGGTTTATTGTGATGATCTTAATTTGCTATCTCATCAAGATCCGGATACTTCAATTTTCGATCTAACGGATAATCTCTTTGCACAGAATGTAAAATCAGCTATTGGCCTATTGGATGCTGCAGGTGATCCCGGCAATTACTTAGTTCCGTTCCAATTGGAAGTACACAATGAACCGCAGCCAATTAATTTCCTGAGTATTAAACTTACTGAAGGATACCTGCTAATCGGCGCCAAATCGCCTACAGACGTTCGGAAATTTTACTGGTCGCTGTTATCACAGCAAAAAACCTCTCCCGAAAGCATTGAAACACTTATCGAGGCCAGAAGAATTACCGAAAACCTTGAAAGTATACCTCAAATTGATGAGACGGTTTTCACTCAGCTAACGCAATTAAATAATGAGCTAAGTGCAGCGCAGCGGAACCTTTATAAAAATAATGCGGATCTCAGTCGATTAACCTCATTAAAAAATGAAATGATGGGAATGGCTGCGCATGATTTGGGTAATTCATTATCCTCAATTATCGGGTTGAGTGATCTGCTCATAAATGACCAGCAGGAACTGGGGTCACTGAACGATCAACAGAAAAACTTTATCCAGCTCATTCACGACTCCGGGAGACATATGCTAAGTTTGGTCCGAAACCTGCTTGATTACTCACAAATAGATTCCGGGAAGCTCAAACTGGAATATGAAGAAATTGATTTGGTTTTCTTATCCCAAAGGGTAATCTCAAATAACTCTCCTGCTGCACAGAAAAACAACCTATCCGTAAAACTTACCACCCCCGAGGAGCTACCCTCCCTTAGGGCAGACAGACACAAACTCGAGCAGGTGCTGCATAATCTGATCTCAAATGCAATTAAATACTCCTATTCCGATAGTGAAATAAAAGTGACACTAAATTATCATAAAACCGAGCAACTCGCACAGATATCTGTTGCCGACCAGGGACCAGGGATTTCAGAAAAAGATCAGGCAGAACTATTCAAACCATTTTCCCGCATTGATAACCCCAAAACACGCGGCAAAAGAGGCACTGGTCTGGGGCTGGCCATCTCCAGGCGAATAATTGAAGCCCATAACGGTTTATTAACCATTGAAAGTGAACCGGGAAAAGGCGCTTCGTTTATCATTACCCTGCCCCTCTCCGAATACGTAACAACCTCAGTACAGGATAATTAGTGACTTTAAGATAACAAAAAGCATCCCAAATAATTCGGCAAGATTAAGGCTCAAAACGGGTTAATGTACTTCAAAATGCCATCTGACAAACTTTTTACGGCTTTTTTCGTAATATGACCTGTCTTCAACAAAACCTATACACCAATTATTTTCATCCTATGGCAGGACCCGGATCAGGCGGTAATGTTTTAGCCGCATTATGCAGTTTATTCGTACCCGGACTCGGTCAACTTTTACAGGGCCGATTATTGGCTTCTGTATTTATGTTTGTAATGGCCGCATTATTATGGTTTTTTCTTCTCGGCTGGGTTATCCACCTCTGGTCCATCATAGATGCCGCCCGTTACACTCCATAAGGCTTCTTCGATAACAACCCTGATGACAACACCTCTCCAAATGTTTGCGTATCGGCCTGTTTCAGGTGAAAGTCGTAACAATTCTTTGTAGTATCCGGGTATGAAAAACTGGATACATTCAGCACTTACAATCCTGAAAAAAGACATCCATCTGGAGGTCCGCTCCCGCTATGCAATCAATACCGTTTTGGTATTTGTGCTTACTTCCACACTGGTGATATTGTTTGCAGTCGGTGCCGAAGACCTTTCCAGCCAGGTGATCAGCGGGCTTTTGTGGATTATCGTTTTATTCGCGGCCCTCAGCACACTTGCCCGGTCATTTGTTAGTGAGGCCGAAAGAGGAACCATGGATTTACTTCGCCTGCACACCCGGGGTAACGAAGTACTTGCCGGCAAGTTAATTTTTAACTTCCTGCTAACTCTCGTAGTTACCGTTCCTGCATTTGCTGTCTTTTTTCTACTTTTAGGTGTGCAGATTCATAACTTTACGCTTCTGTTAACGTCAGTAATACTCGGGACAGCAGGCCTTGCCGGTGTTTCCACCCTGCTCGGCGCATTGATCTCACAGGCAAGCCGGAAAGGAAGAATTTTTTCGGTAATCAGCCTACCCCTGCTGGTTCCCCTGATACTTTTACTCGTCCGGGTTACCGAAGCTGCTATCAGCGCAGATCATATAGGCGGAACCGGCGAAGACATACTTGCAATTATCGGATTCGGTGGAACAACCATCACCGCATCATTTATTTTATTTGAATACATCTGGCAGGATTAAGATCTATGAAACTGGGCAACAATCGCATTATTGGTCAAGATACCGTCCGGCAGTACCTAACCCAGATTCTGGAAAGCGGCAGATATCACCATGCTTATCTGCTTGCCGGACCTCAGGGCACAGGTAAAAAAGCACTTGCTCTTGCTTTTGCTGAGGCGCTTCAGGGTATCAGTAATTTAACAACGCTCGGAGACCGCCGGACATCCGAAAAATCCAACTGGCTTTCACACCCTGATATCCACATGTTCATTCCGCGCCCTAAGACTTTAGGTTCTGATGAGCTGCAGGAGCGCATCCGAATGTTGGCGGAAGATCCTTATGATATTGTTGATTTCAGCCGGCGACCGCATACCGGTTCGGAAGACGAATCAAAAAACCGCATTGCCTTTTATTCGATAGAATATTTTTCAGAAGAAATCCGCCCGCTGGCCTATCTCAAACCCAATGAAGGAGCATTAAATATTATCGTTTTGTCCAACATCGAAACGATGCGAAAAGAGGTGGCCAATGCATTTCTGAAGTTATTGGAAGAGCCGCCGCCCCAGGTAATGTTTCTGCTGACTTGTGACCATCCGGATAAGTTACTACCTACGATCGTATCCCGCTGTCAGCTTTTACGGTGTCCGCCACTGCAGGAAGAAGACATACGAGAGGGACTTATCAAATTTGACGGAGCCGGCGAGGAAGATGCCTCTTATCTGGCACGCATCTCCGGCGGGAATTATGATAATACCCGTTTCCACGATCTCGATATGTTGAAAAAAAATCGTGAACAGGTCGTACAGTATCTGCGTTATGCCTATGCGCAGGACGCCACATCTTTAGCTAAAATGGTTAAAGATTGGCATGAAAACATCAACAATGAAAGCATGATCGGAATTTTAAATCTGATGGAAACTTTTTTGCGCGATGTTTTACTTTACCAAAATACCGGTGATGAGGATATGATCATCAACAATGATCAATTAAAAGTTATTAAAAACTTCAGCGATCATCTGCGGGATGCCCGCATCGAAGAAATGATTTCCAATATTAATGAAATGCGGCAACTTGTTTATCAAAGCGGAAATATTAAAATAATTCTTACGACACTTTCTCTCAGATTTTCTGCGTTGATGCGTGGGAAACCACCAGCTATTCCTGAAGATCAACCCTGGAAACACTCGCCTGCTTATCATCAATAAACCGTAACACTCCGTGGTACCGTGAGCATTACAATCCAATTTAAAAAGATGCAGGGCGCCGGAAATGACTTTGTCATTATAGACAACCGGCATACCCAATACTCCATTCTCGATTTGAGGAAATGGTGTCCGCGCTTATGCGACCGCAGGTTTGGTATCGGCGGGGATGGGATTATTACGCTGGAAAAGGATGCCGACCCAAAAAGTGATTTCCGGATGATTTATCTGAATGCAGACGGCAGCGATGCCGGTATGTGCGGTAACGGCGGGCGTTGTATCGCTCGATTCGCACATCAGCTGGGGCTGGGCACCACGCTTTCCTTCCGGGTTCACGATGAGTTTTATCAGGCTAAAATTGAGCCGGATAACCGGGTTGAACTGCTCTTTCCCATGTCCGTTAAGCGACCGGACTTATTCAATGTAAATAATGAGGAGGTATATAGTTTGCGTCCCGGTACCGAACATGCCGTTTGTCTTGTTGATGAAGAGGACTTGCGTTCCCGGGTTGATTTAATGCCGAGAGCCAAATCCATTCGAACAGATACCGGCCACTTCCCGGCCGGAACGAATGTAAATTTTGTCACCAGCAAATTTGAAAACTTTGCCGCCGAAATCCAGATAGAAACCTATGAGCGTGGCGTTGAAGACTTTACGTACGCCTGCGGAACCGGTGCCATTGCTTCAGCTATTACGGCTCATCATCAAAGCAAGCATTTGCAGCCGGAACTAAAGCACCCGAAGCGTTGGCGGGTCGGCTGCGCAGGCGGCGAACTGGAAGTCAGCTTTTCCTATGATGCTGATACCAAAACTTATAACAACATTTCTTTAAAAGGACCTGCCGAATTTGTTTTCTCAGGAGAAATTACCCTTTAATCCTGCTCTGTTCCTCGTCTTTTGGTTGATTTTCTTAGCGGGCTGTTACACAATTTTTTCCGTATCAGATGATGAGGATCGCGAGCCCCGAACTCCCCGACCGCGTGCGGAACCGACGGCCCTGCACGAGTTTCAGCCCGCTGTTTTACAAGCCCCTCCGGATGAAATTAAAAGTCTGCAAATTTATCATGGTGAGGATCGCACAGCTGCACCGATACTGGATCTGGATGATCCGGACTCTTTTCTGACGCTACGATTTGACAAACTCGGCACCCGAAGCCGCATGTTTCGAGTGCGGATTTCCCATTACAGTGCGGATTGGGAAAAAAGTAACATCCCGCGGAGTTTTTATCTGAGCGGATTTCAGCAAACCGAGATTTCAGGGTCCACAGCCAGCAATGTGCAAAACCCCGCTTATCAGCATTACCATTATACTTTTCCCGACGGCTTTAACTTTGAGTTAAGTGGTAACTATCTGCTTGAGGTCTACAGCTATGAAGACGACCGCCTGCTATTTTCCCTTCCGTTTTTTGTAACAGAAGATCAAGGCAGCCTGGCTACACAAATCGAACCACTGTATACAGGCGCGGCTGGTCACCGGCTTACTCATCAGCCTTTTGCTACGTTTCGTTATCCTGAATTTGTACGATCTCCGGAAACCAACATCAAAATCTATTTTACTCAAAATCAGTTCTGGGGCAGATCCCGCAAAGCCACCGTTCCCGACTTTACTGAAGTTGACAGAATCAGAACCTACATTCCCCGGGAACACTCTTTTCCCGGACAGTATGAATTCCGGGAACTCGACGTCCGCATCCTTCAGCCGGATGGTCGCCGAATAATTGAATATCGCCCGGAGCTCATCCCCCCGAGAATTTATCTGTTCAGAGATATCGTGGACCTGAACGTACAACCTTACGCCCGTACCAGCCACCGTTACGGGCAGATTCTATCAGATCGCAATGCACGATACGTGGAAGTGAAATTCGAGCTGGAATTACCTGAAGATTTACAAACAGAAAATCCGATCTATATTATCGGTCCTTTCAACAACTGGAAACTGCAGGAGTCCAACCGTATGCATTTTGATTCCGAAACCGGTAATTACCAGGGGACGGCGGTGGTTAAACAGGGGGTCTATGACTATAAATATGTAGTTAAACAGCGAGACGGCGTAGACGAATTTCGCCTCGATGCCACCTTTTTTGACGGCATCCAGGAATATCACACCAAGACGTACTATCACGACCCTCAGTACCGCGCCGACCGTCTGCTAAAAATTGACCGTAAAACCATAAGAAGCAGATAAATGGTATGAAGATGAGTTATGAATTATGAATGGGGCACTGAG
>SLQI01000358.1 GCA_007131535.1 Balneolales bacterium
CTTTGCTGAGTTCCCTGATCGATGAAAAAGTTGGCAAGCACACTCAGCGATAGAAACAGAAATGCCAGTACTGCCGTGGTTTTGGACAGGAAATCGGCCGTGCGCCGTGCCCCCATCATATTATTGGCACCGCCGCCTCCGGCAAGACCACCGCCAATACCACCGGTCATACCCGGAGCCTGACCGCGTTGGAGCAGTACTACTATTACCATCAACACACTGATGATGGCGATGAAAACAACTATAAGCGTATATGCTAACATAATGTAAATTTATTTGGGATGAGACCCGTAAAAATAGCTATTATTTACATGACAGACAATCCTCATCATGCACCCGGATAACGTTTATCCATCCATATAAATGATATATTTATTTTCGGCTATGGCACAACAATTTGCAACCATGGAAGAGATTTATAATCTGATGGCAGAGGCGCTCAATATGCCGGAAAGTATTGTGCGCAACCTTATAATATCTTTTGCAATCATTGCATTTGTACTGATATTGCGGTTTATAGTTCTGCGGATTGTTTACCGGCAGGTAGAAGATGTAAGTCTTCATTATAAGTGGAAGAAAAATTTAACCTACATTGCCGGCTTCATAGCTATGGTGGTAATCGGGAGGGTGTGGTTTGAAGGATTTCAGTCCTTTGCTACGATTCTGGGTTTGATATCGGCAGGGTTGGTGATTGCTCTCAGAGATTCCGTAAATGACCTGGCCGGGTGGATCTATGTTATATCCCGAAAACCTTTTGATATTGGTGATCGAATTCAGATCGGGGAATATAAGGGAGATGTGGTGGATAAACGGCTATTCAAATTTACGATCCTGGAAATCGGAAACTGGGTGGACGCGGATCAAAGTACGGGGAGGGTGCTGCATATCCCGAATCAGAAAATTCTGAATGAGACCATCTCGAACTACACTGCCGAATTTGAATTTATCTGGCACGAAATACGAGTGCGGCTGACTTTTGAAAGCAATTGGGAAAAAGCTAAAAAGCTGCTTCAATCTATTGCTGAAAAATACTCTCAGAATGTAAAGTCAGAGGCGGGAAGGCAGCTGCGCAGGGCGGCCAAAAGTTATATGATCGTCTATAAATACCTGACACCTACCGTTTACACGCGGGTTGAAGAAACCGGAATAACTTTGACGATCCGGTATCTTACCAATCCCAGAAGAAGACGAGGAACGGAGGAAAAAATCTGGGAAGATATCCTCAGGGTATTCCGAGCTGAAGGGGATATAGAATTTGCTTACCCGACTACCCGTATGTTCAGAAGACATGAGGAGGGGCCTGTCAGACCCGGCGGAGAGCAGTCCGAAGAATCCACAGATGGTAAAGCCGGGAAGAGTTAAATTACGAGTCAGGTTTTTGGGTCTTTTTTGATTGAAACGTCTTAGGATTAAACGGTTGGCTTAATCATACAACAAATCAGCTTTTGCTGCCCAGATGAAGTCATTTTCTGAGAGGTCGTTTATTACGTGGGTGAATATTGTAGTTTTCACTTTACCCCAACTAAGGGTGATTTCGGGGTGATGCCCTTCCTGTTCGGACATCTCGCCGATCCTTAAAGTGAATTCTAATGCCTGCTGGAAGTTTTTGAACCGATAAGTTTTCTCCAACTGCTGTTGCTCATTCAGTTTCCAGCCCTCATCGAGTTGCGAAAAATAAGAGTCAATCAACTTCTTACTGAGGGGCGGGGTCTCCGGGGTGCAAGAGGTGCATTTTCGCTTAGAAAGTTCAGTGGCCATAGCGATGAAAAGTTTAGGGAACCTTTATCAACCTGATACATCAAAACAAAAAGAACGATGGATAGAGTTTCACCGGCGGAGCGGGAAGTCAAAATCTCGGGTGGTTTATGGCATACCGCGGATAGGTAGTCTTCGCCGTTTCGGCTGTTTCTAAGTCGATAATTATGGAAGCAAAAGGCTGATTTGCAGAGGTAGTGGCAAGCACTTCTCCATCCGGACCGGTTATCCACCCCATTCCACCGAAATGTACATCATCACCCGGACTCCCGGATCGGTTTGAGGAGAGGCAATATGCACCGGAAACCAACGACGCCGTTCGACCGCCCGTAAGCCATTTATCATTGGTAGCGGCTTCTGTAGCTCTCGGATTGACAATCAAATGAACTCCGGATTCACCCAGTTTCCGGGCAGTATCCATAGACCACAATTCTGTACAAATTTGAAAGCCGGCCGATGCCTCTCCGATTTGTACCGGCCGGAAATTGCCGTCACCGCGGTCGTACCAGGAGGCCTCCCAAAATCCGTTTTCATTCGGGAGGAAGGATTTATGGTGTATGGGTTGATACCCTTGCTCTTCATCCAAAATAAACCCTTCATTTAAACGCATGCTGTTGCGGTCTACGGGGCGGGATCCAACAATGGCAGCCGGGAACAGGTCCGCCGCATAATCAAGCCAGGAGTCGTGATCAACAACCGCTCTCTCCCATTGTTCTGTTGTGAAATCATCCCGTAGAGCAAACCATGGACTGAACGGCATCTCCGGAAGCAACACAATCTCACTTTTATTCTGTTTAACATGACCTGCTAACCCGTCCCAGATATTCTGAAATTTTTCCGGGTCGTCCGGAAGCTCACATACCGTTACATTTAAAAATTTCCCCATGGTTGTCGATGATTATGGGTTTCGGAAAAAATCAAAATAAAATCGTAAAGAGAGTTATCTGTTTTCCAATTCAGCTGCAATCCATAAAACAGAGAGCAGGATTAGATAAAAGCAACACCGCCCGCTCATACGAAAGACGGAATGAAAAGTTACTCTTGCCTTAATGCTACTATAGGATCAAGCCGGGATGCTTTCCATGCCGGATAAAACCCGAAAAAAAGGCCAATGGTGGCGGATACGCTAACAGCAATTATCATAGCCTGGGTTGAAAAAAGAGCCGGCCATCCCGCGTAATGGGCAATGACTTCAGTAGCCCCCAACCCCAGGAGAATACCGCCGATACCTCCGAACATACAGAGTATCATCGCTTCGATCAGAAATTGGGACATTACATCCCTGCTTCGGGCACCTACGGCAAGCCGCAGTCCTATTTCACGCGTTCGTTCTGTAACACTGACGAGCATGACATTCATAATTCCAATCCCCCCCACAAAAAGTGATATGCCGGCAATGGCGGAAAGCAGGATCGTCATCACTCGCGAAGTTTCGGTAGCCGCTTCGGCAACCTCTTCCTGGGTTTGTATAGTAAACCCGTCATCCTGGTGTGCGGCTCGACCGTGGCGCTCCCGGAGTAAATCTTGAATTTTCAATGCAGCGATTTCCATGGAGTCCTCATCATACACCTGTGTATTAATGACCATGGCATGGGTGCGTCCGGAAATCCGCTGAAATGCCGTAGTGTACGGCACCAAAATTAAATCATCCTGAACGGAACCCATCAGGGACATCCCTTTTGTTTCCAAAACTCCGATTACGGTTAAGGGCAATCCCCGGACCCGTATGGTTTCTCCGATTGGGTCAGCACCGTCAAATAATTCCTCCAGGACGGTCTGGCCAATGACCGCAACGGTTTCACCGCGTTCCAGCTCTTCTTCGGTGTACATGCGTCCGCTTTCAACCCCCCAATTCCTGATTTGCAGATAATCGGCGGATTGGCCGTAAATCGGCGTGTGCCAATATTCACTGCCATATGAAACTACACGTTGTGATCGCACCTCAGGACTCGCGGCAATTACCTCAGGAATTTCTTCTTCAATAGCTAATGCGTCTTCAACAGTAAGGCGGTTGACCCGCCGTGTGCTCAACGGGGAGTCGCCTCCCAGCTGACGGTCTTCGGGAAATACCAGAACTACATTCTGGCCGAGACGATTCACTTGTTCTTCCACCTGATAGCCGGCACCTTGCCCGAGGCCGACTACGGCAATGACCGCCCCGATTCCGATTACAATTCCAAGCGCGGTCAGGAGGGTACGCATCAGGTTGCGGCGTAATGCATTAAAAGCAGTATAGGGTACGGCACTCCATTTCATTACAGTACCTCGTTATCAGATTCAGGTTCAGTGGATACCATGTCTTCAAGAGTTTCAGCGGCACGTAAAGGGTCATTTGATTTATCACTCAGAATTTTCCCATCCTGAAGTTGAACAGACCGGCGTGCATACTGAGCGATATCGGGTTCGTGGGTTACCATGATGGTGGTTAATCCCTGGTCGTTCAGGTTTTGAATCAAATCAATCACTTCAAGACTGGTTTTACTATCGAGATTACCCGTTGGCTCATCTGCCAAAAGCAATTCCGGGCGTGTAACCAAGGCCCGTGCAATTGCCACCCGCTGTTTCTGGCCACCGGATAACTCGTTGGGGGTGTGTTTCATCCGGTCCCTGAGCCCTACACGTTCGAGGGCTTCCTTTGCACGTTGATGAATTTCTTTCCAGCTGATCTCATCCCGGCTGTATAACAGAGGAAGCTCTACATTTTCCTGAGCGGTGGTACGGGGAAGCAGATGAAAGGATTGAAAAACGAATCCGATAGTTTGATTCCGGATATCAGAAAGCCGGTTTCGAGGAAGTTTTGCGATATCTTCCCCATCAAGCAGATAACGCCCGTTAGTTGCCTGGTCAAGGCAGCCGACAATGTTCATTAAAGTGGATTTGCCTGAACCACTGGAGCCCATGATAACCGTGAACTCCCCGCGATCAATTTCTAAGTCTATGCCTTTTAATGCTTCAACAGAAACAGACTCGGTTTGATATGTTTTTTTGATATTCCGGAGTTCTATCAATGCCATTATTTAAAACCTTTTGTCATTCGTAAAGGCGTGTTGGATCTATTATCAATTTTCCCCTGCCTGCAGATTTGAGGGTTAATTAACCACGCATTAATAACGAGCCTGATTTCCCTGCAATAGACCCGGTCCGCTTCGATCTTCCTCCATAACCAGCGACAATCCAACAGCCAGATTGTCTCCGTCTTCCAGCCCACTCAAAATTTCGGTATTAAGACCATCGCTCACACCGGTTTCCACGGTCTGCGCGACAAGCTCATCCCCACGGACAATATAGACAACGGCGTCGCCTTCATCTGCATCGGCCGGATCCGGAGGACGGATATGATCAGGCAGACGGGCACGCAGAGCATTGTTCCGGACGCGCAGGGCATCCTGTATTTCTTCGGTGATGACTTCCACTTCAGCGGTCATGCCGGGTTTAAGTAACTGTTCGTCATTCTCAACAGAAATAATGGCCTGATAGTGGACTACATTATCTTCAATGATGGGAGCGTTACGAACCTGTATGACCTCACCGGTGAACTCACGATCCCGATAAGCATCTACGTGAAAACGAACTTGCTGCCCTTCATTTACATCACCGATATCCGCTTCGGAAACATTGGCATAGATGTGCATACGATCGAGATGAGTGGCGATCAGAAAAATTTCGGGAGCATCAAGGTTTGCGGAAACGGTCTGACCCACATCAACCTCCCTTGAAATAACAATTCCGTCGGTAGGTGAGTGGATGGTTGTTTGATTCAATTCAACTCGAGCACGGTTCAGCGCTTGCCGCCGGACCTCTACCTCGGCCTCAGCCTGTCGCAATGAGGAGTGAGCCTCATCCAGCTCGGATGGGGCTACGAAGTCCCGCTCACGCAACTCCTGAACACGTTGGTAATGCAGGCGAGCCAGCTCCAGTCCCGCTTTGGCTGACTCCAGCTGGGCTTCTGCCGAACTTACATCCGCACTAAAAGTGGAGGGATCAATCTGGGCGACGACCTGCCCGCGTTCTACCTCATCATTAAAGTCTGCATTCAGTTCCTCAATAATTCCGGATACCTGGCTTCCTACGAGCACCTCTTCCACCGGTTCAAGCGTCCCGTGGGCGCTGACATAACTTGAAATATCTCCGTAATTCACCGTCTGGGTGTTTAAAGGAGGCAGGTTATCACCATTACTGCCAAAGTATTGAAAGCCAAACCAACTAACTAATGCTATTACCGGAAGTGCTACCAGCGAAAGCTTTAAGTATTTCATTTATAGATATTCAGTTTATTTGATCGTGCTCTGTTTAGACGTGGAGGTATGATAAAAGTTCTCAGTAATCAGTAATCAGTAAGAAAAATTCTACTAATATAAAGAAAAATGCTGGTCGAGTGCGCCTCTTGTCCGACTATCGGCGGGTCCCCGCACCGACCTACGATCACCCCGCGTCCTTGCGGAGCTTGTTAATTACCGGCGCCTTTTCTGTGCGTTCCTCGACTACCTTTCATAGCAGGTTACATATAGCGTTTTGGGTTTGCGCTGCGCTACATCCCAGCTTAGGCCTGAAATAGACTATGTTCGGTTGATCTCTGCTCCGGGCGTGGAATTGTATCAACATAAAAATCCGTGCATAACCGTGAAAATCCGCGGCAAAAAAAGGTATAAGTGCTGTTTCATTTACCAATGCAAAACCGCGAAAAAATGCTGTCCAACACATCCTCGGTGGTAATTTCGCCGGTAATGGTGCCCAGGTGATTCAGAGCCGAGCGCAGGTCGATGGAGAGGAAGTCGCCAGTCATGCCGGTTTCCAGAGCTTTCAGGGATTCCTGTACGTGATGGCGCGCTTTCTCCAGAGCGTCGCGATGGCGTGTGGAAGTGACCATCAACCCGGAAGTGTCGATGGATTCATCACGGACCACACGCTCTTTCATCATCGACTTTAGCTCATCGATGCCCTCATTCTGTACTGAGGATATGACCATATCCAGATCCGGACGCTCTCTTTTTTCTACCAGGTCCGCTTTGGTGCCCAGGCGAATTACGGGTTTACCCTCTGGTATAGTAAGTAAAGATTCCAGCTGGGAGCGGCGCTGTTCATCCTCATCAGAAAGATCGTGCAGGAATACCACCAGGTCGGCATCATTGACGGCTTGCTGAGAGCGTTTTACCCCTTCGGCTTCAATTTCATCTTCGGTGATACGCAGTCCGGCGGTATCGGTGAGCGTGAACAACAATCCGTCGTAACTCCAGTCGGCATCAATTACATCGCGGGTGGTACCGGCCGTTGCTGAAACGATAGCCCGGTCTTTTCCCATCAACGTATTCAAAAGGGTGGATTTGCCGGCATTGGGCTGACCGACAAAAACCGTGCGTACTCCGTGTTTCACCAGCCGTCCGGTTTCGTAGGTGGCAAGTAAGGTTTCAATTTCGGTTTCGAGATCGGTCAGTAACTTCTTCAACTCATCCCGGCTGGCGAATTCGACATCCTCCTCAATGAAATCCAGCTCCAGTTCCACCATTGCGGTGGCATCAATGATCTGTTGCCGGAACTGCCGTATGTGCTCACCGAGCGCCCCGTCGAGCTGCCGGCGAGCGGACTCAACCGCTTTGCCGCTTCGGGCATGGATCAGGTCGGCGACGGCTTCGGCCTGCGAGAGTTCGAGTTTGCCGTTCAGGAAGGCGCGATGAGTAAACTCGCCCGGCTCAGCATGACGAATACCCTGGCGGAGCAATGCCTCAAGCACCGTCTGGGTAACCAACGCTCCGCCGTGGCAGGAGATTTCGGCGGTATCCTCGCCGGTATACGAGTTGGGGGATTTAAATACCGAAATCAGCACATCATCAATAACACGCCCATCTTCTTTGATGCTGCCATAGTGTATGGTATGGCTTTTTTGCTCCGGCAGTTGATTACCGGTAAAAATCTGAGTGGTCTTTTCAAGTGCCTTGCTGCCACTAACTCTGATTACGGCTATGCCGGCTTCCCCGACTGCAGTGGCAATAGCTGCGATTGGCTCTTGCTGGTTGGTGACTGTGTTTAAAGAGGAACTCACGCTGGCTGTTAAAGACTTTTGTAACGGTTAATGGTTTTACGTACATAACTTAAGGTAAACGATTTAATTACCATTCAATATTTACAGATTGGTAGTGAAAGTCCTTGTTCAGGTTACGTACGGTGTGTACAATATTTTTTACCCTTTCCGGTTTGATAATCAGCAGGAAGGTTAACATTGTTAACTTTGAGAATTAACTTAAGTTTGCTTAATTTAAGTTGATAATCAGACTGTACGGAGAACAAACAGAAGTAGAGATTGATATGTTTTGACAACCGGGAACCTAAATCAAATGGATGGGTGATTCCGGTAACAGGGAGGTGATCGTCGAAAAGCATCTGCCGAACGCTGCTTCTGAACTTAGCAATGTAAAGGATACCGGCTCTGATATACGGGGTAATCATTTCAATATTAAATGGAATGTGAACAGGCCATTGCGTTTTGATGCCTGGATCGGGTAACAGGGGTTGCTTACCAGGCCTGAAAAACGGGTGGTTGTTCGGGTTTAAATAGACTCGATGTAGAGATATAGAAAAGCCATGGGATATTTGTGCCGGTATGCAAAAAAAGACGGGTCAGGGAAAACAAGACATCTACAGAAAGACAGGAAATAAGAGTGAAGAATAAAATCGGATTCATTGGCAGGGTAGTAATGGCCGTAGTTGTTGCCATAGTTAGTTATCTGTTACTGGCAACAGTGCCGGCAGCACATGCACAGGTAATTCAAGTTGAAGATACTGGTGGCGCCTCTAATCTTATTGCCGCTGAGGTTGATTCTTTTAAGACCAACCATAATGCCTCCTATCAGGTTACGCTGGATATAGCGGATAGCCCGTCAGGCCCAAATCCCAGTTTGGAGCCCGGCTCATTAATTGTTTTTACGTTTCCTGATGCCTATGATATCCCCGAAAGTATTTCAAGTTCATATGTGACCATAAACGGGGAGTCTGTAGCTAATGTTGACGTAGTAAACGACGGGGATGATGTAGCAATTGAGGTGGAAGTACAAAGAGAGATTAATGACGAGGAAATAGATGTTCGTATACTCCGGCAAGCTGGAGTTTTTAACCCTGCAATAGCAGATGAATACAGAGTAGATGTAGTAACAGATGATTATGGGCAACGAGGTGATTTGGAAGGTTATTTTGAAGTCGATATTATTCAGAATGACTCTCAGGTAAGCCAGCCAGGTGTCTCTCCAGGTCCTTCAGTTGAATTTTTCAGAGCCAGTTATACCATTACATTTGAGCTTGGTGCCGGGGGGCGAATGCAATCCGGGGATAATTTTTATGTGGATTTGCCTGGAGGAGTAACCGTTCCGGAAGGTTCGATTTCAGGAGTCAGGGTAAACGGGACTTCAGCCTCGGCTTATGGAGCATCGAA
>SLQI01000231.1 GCA_007131535.1 Balneolales bacterium
AGCGTTACGGCGCGGAAAGTCTTTCCAATGCCGAACTGCTTGCCATTTTGTTGCGAACCGGGTCCAACAAGCTCAATGTGATTGAAACCTCCCGTATGCTGATACGCAATTTTGGCTCTCTACACCGTATGGCCGGTCGGGAGTGGCAGGAGTTGCGCTCGATTAAAGGGATCGGTAATGTCAAAGCCATCACTCTCTCTGCCGTATTTGAATTGGCCCGCCGGCTTCAAACCGATCATTCCGGATCGCGCATCACTATGAGAACACCGGAAGACGTTGTGGGCTACTTTGGTCCGAAACTCCGGGATCTTCGCAAAGAGCATTTCATCGTCGTTTATCTGAATGCGGCAAAAATCATGATCGGCTATAAAACCATCAGTATGGGCGGTCAAACTTCCACGGTTGTGGACACCCCGGAGGTTATGCGCAATGCGATTATGAATGATGCCAACAGTATAGTCGTACTTCACAACCACCCATCCGGCAACGTGCGCCCCTCCGAATCTGATTTAAAACTGACCTATCGAATTAAAGAGTCCGGCAAGTTGTTGGGCATCCCTCTGGAAGATCATATTATCATCGGCGGTTTTGACTATACCAGTCTGCGGCATGAAGGCTTTTTTGACAAGAAGAGTTCAAATTAACGATCCCCTGCATCGTTTTTTCATTTTTAACTTCAATATCATGCTATAGCCTTAGGCGGGAAAATCGTATATTCCCGGCCAAAAAATCGCCGGAATGAAAACCTATCTGACCTCCATTATTCAACAAGCGCTCGGTAAGATCACCAGTGAAACCGATCTGCCGGAAATCATCATTGAAAAACCCCGATCTCCCGAGCATGGTGATGCCGCCACGAATATTGCCATGCTGCTGGCCAAAGTATTGAAAAACAATCCACGCGCAATCGCTCAGCAGCTTGTTGATAACCTGGAATATAACCCGGAATATATTTCCGGAGTGGAAATCGCAGGTCCCGGCTTTATCAATTTCCGCGTAGCGCCGGGTTTGTTGTATAAATTACTCGAAGAGATTCGCACCTCCGGCCCGAATTATGGGAAAACCGATCGCTACGATTCCAAAAACATTCAGGTGGAGTTTGTCAGCGCTAATCCCACCGGCCCGTTAACGGTCGGTCATGGGCGCAATGCCGTTCTGGGGGATACGGTTGCCCGCCTTTTTGAGTGGTGCGGGGCCCGGGTGGATCGGGAATATTATTTCAACAATGCCGGCCGTCAAATGCGCGTACTTGGCGAAAGCGTCCGCGCCCGCTACCTTGAACTTCTCGGCGAAAAGGCTGATTGGCCGGACGGGGGATACGAAGGAGAGTATATCATCGACATCGCTCGTGAGCTGAAAGATAGCCACGATGAAAGCCTTAAGAATGAGACTGATGTTTCGGTATTCAAGCAAGCGGCGGAAGAGGCTATTTTCCGGGATATAAAAAAGACGCTGGATCGCATGAACATCCGCATGGATCACTTTTTCAATGAGTACAGCGTCTACGAAAATGGTGCGGTCGATCAGGTTGTTGAGCAGCTTCGTGAACAGGATTTAGCATACGATCAGGATGGCGCAGTATGGTTCAAAACCACCCGATTCGGTAAAGACAAAGACACCGTGTTGGTAAAAAGTACCGGTGAACCCACCTACCGCCTGCCGGATATTGCTTACCACCAGGATAAGCTTAAGCGCGGCTATGATTTATGCATTGATGTATTAGGGGCCGATCACATTGATACCTTTCCCGATGTAATGTCCGGGCTGGAGGCGCTGGGGTATGACAAGTCCCGTGTTGAAGTGCTCGTCTATCAGTTTGTCACCCTGATGAAAGAGGGAAAACCGTACAAAATGAGCACCCGAAAAGCCAACTTCGTCACCCTTGATGAACTAATGGATGAGGTCGGCGAAGACGTAACCCGGTTTTTCTTTCTGATGCGCTCCCCCAACACCCACCTTGAGTTTGATATTGCTGAGGCCAAAGAAGCCGGAGAAAAAAATCCGGTATTTTACCTTCAGTATGCCCATGCGAGGATTCACAGCATCAAGCGGAAATTTGTCGAGACGGCCGAAAAAGCGGACCCTGATTTTTCCCTTTTACAACATGACTCGGAATTAAGTCTGATCAAAACCTTGCTGGACTTCCCGGATGTGGTTGCCTCGGCTGCCGACCATCGGGAGCCTCACCGGTTGATTAACTACCTGAATGAAGTGGCGGCAGCTTTCCACAAGTTCTACCACGACTGCCGCATTATGGGTGAAGAGCCCCGGCTTTCAGCCACGCGCATGGCGCTCCTGGAAACCGTCTCCCAGGTTCTCCGAAACGGGTTGACCATTCTTGGAATCTCTGCTCCTGAACGAATGTAGCCTGCTATCTGCCTGGTATACTATTTACCTGTTGTCCGAAAAAAAGATAACTGCAAGAACCCCGGACATATCGTGTTGTTATGGTGAGCCGATAATAGTTGCACGGGTCTTCAGGCCGGTGCAAGAAAACTCCCAAAAAAATTATAAGGCTTTAGCCCCTCACCCACTCCGGGTGTTTACGAGCAGCTGAAACGTGACGATGCCCATGCTTCTCGTTTTAGTGATTTCAAACCCGGCCTGGCTGAATTGCCGGGCTGCTTTTTTGGATTTCGGAAAAAACACGCCTCCCGGCAGCAAACCGGTTTGGAAGATTTTGCCGCTGAACGACTCGGCTTTGGTCAGGTACATCATAAAACACACTCCATCTGGTTTCAGCACCCGGTTCATTTCCTGCAAAACGGCCTCCGGATCGCTGAGCTCGTTGTAGGTGCCTCCGCATACCAACACATCAACCTGGTCATCAAAAAATGGCAGCCGGGCAGCATCAGCGCGCATAGGATAAAATTGAAGCTGATCTTCCGAACCGCATCTGATCGCTTCTTCAAGCATGGGGCGGGAAAAGTCAATGGCAAATACGGATGAGTCCGAGTGCGCTTTGGCAACGGTTCGTGTATAAAACCCGGTAGACGCTCCGATATCCACCACGATATTTTTGGGGTAAGGGTCTATCCAGCTCAATAGTAAATTGGCTTCCTCCTGCAGTGTAAAATCCTGTCCGGAAAGCCACCCTATTGACCGCTTTCTCCATTGTGTTTCATAGGTAGAGGCCGTTATTGAAAAATGATTGCTGAAGTTGGCAATAGAGCCTCCCGGGTAATGCGCTTCCGGTAAGAAATCAATTATGTTGCTTTTTATGGGAAATTCATGTGCATCCCGGCAGGTAATCACCCCGTTAAACGATTTGTTAAAATCACTTATCTCTCTGTCGATATGCAGTGGGTGGCGCCGGTCGACCGGGCATAATAACTCAGGCATGGAATTCCTCGCTTTTTATTTCCGGCAATACGAGGCAAACCCTGTAAAGTTTACAGGAAAGTCAGTTTCTGTAGACTATCGAAACCGGATCTCCTTTTCTGGCGTTCAGCAGCTCCTCTGCATTACCCTGGTTAACTGCAATTTCGAGCATATCTGAGCTTCCGATCAGGGCGGCGGGCTCTCCTTCAGGTACATCGGAAAAAGTAGATACCACTTTATCGAGTATGGTGTTGCCGGTAAAAATTTTCACCGGTTTATTCAGAATACCCGAAAGATCACTTCTTGAAATATTGGTGATCAGGTTACCGTAAGCATCGATATGGATGATGGTGCCTTCGATACCTTGCTGGTCTACAATAGGCATGGGGAGTTTGTAGGTTTCCAGCTTGCCGGCCTGCGGTCCGAACTGCTCGGGCTTAATCCCTTTACTTGCGTAGGCAGCAACCGGCGAAAATATATCCCGTCCGTGAAAAGTATTTGAAATATGCTCCCGGGTATAATCCGGGTTTTCAATGTAGTAGCCTTTCACATCCCTTTTGGCAAAAGCGAGGGAGAACAGACCGTTGTCCGGGCCCACGAAAATCTGATCATTAACTTTTGCCACGATGCCTTTTCGCGTTGATCCCACGCCCGGGTCTACCACGCCAAGATGCACAGTTCCCGGGGGGAACAAAAAGGCGGCATTGCTCAACACCCACGAGCCGGACATAATATCTCCGGCCGGTATGCTATGACTCACATCCACCAGCTGCGCACCGGGATTAATGGATAACATCACCGCTTTCATAGCGCTGACATAGTGATCCCGGCAGCCGAAATCAGTAGTCAGGGTTACAATCGGGTGATCGGTACTCATCAGGCATAGGTATTAAGCATCACCGGCATCACAAGCATCAGCATGTCTTCGTCGTCATCCTGTATTGACGGTCTGACGATACCCGCGCGATTCGGTGTGGAAAACTCAAATACCACTTCAGGGTCTTCAATATTCCCGAGCACATCTGCCAGATATTTGGCATTAAACCCGATTTCCATCTCTTCATCATCATATTCACAGGAAATCACCTCTTCAGCTTCACTGCTCATATCGATGTCCTCGGCAGAAATATGCACCTCGTTCGGCTGCATTTTAAGCCGCATTTGCTTGGTGGATGAACTGGCAAAAACCGAAACCCGCTTTACGGTCGCCAGCATCTGCTCCCGGTTTATTTTCAGTTCCTTGTCATTTTCTTTGGGTATCACCGAATCGTAGTTGGGATACTGTTCGTTGATCAACCGGGTTACAATAACGGTTTTGCCGCTTTCAAAACGAGCATGGTCTGAACCTACGGTGATTTCAGCCTCTTCATCATCCAGGGCTTTGTTGACCAGGGTGAGCGCCTTTTCAGGGGTGATAAATTCCGCTGCTTCCGAACCCACCAGGTCCCGGCGGACCAGACGCACCAACCGGTGTCCGTCGGTTGCTACCACCCGGCTTTCTTCAGAACCAATTTGGAAAAATACTCCCATCATAGCCGGGCGCAGATCATCACTTGAAACGGCAAAGCTGGTCTTTTTGATTACATCCTGCAGCGCCTCGGTTTTGGCTTTGATCGATACACCGGAATTAAGCTCCGGTACTTCCGGAAACTCAGCAGCATCTTCACCGGCCAGTTTATAGGTACCCTGATCGGTTTTAAACTTAATCTGCTGATTGTCGTCGATATCAAACTGAACAGGAATATCGGGTAATTGCCGCAGGGTTTCCAGCAATCTTCTGGCCGGGATAGCAACAGCTCCCTCTTCTGCCACATCAGCCTCTACAAACTCCAATATGCTTACCTCAAGATCTGTGGCACACAAACTAAGTTTGCCGTTTTCACTCTTGAACAAAACCGTTTCCAGGATCGGGAGAGTCGCTTTTGTAGGAACAGCGCCAATCACAGCCTGAAGTCCACGCATTAGTTCGGAACTGGGAATACTGAATTTCATATCGGTGGGTATGTTTTAAAATATTACCTGTACACAGTTATAAGTGTGGTATAATAACAGATACATGAGCGCTCTGCAACTCTCTTATGCGCACTTTTGAATATTTAAGGGATTTTTTCCTGTCTTTTGCACTTTTATGATGCTCCTGCAGATCGGCCAGACAGTTAACTCCCCTCATCAGTTAAGTTTAAGAAGATCTGAATCGGGACACCAGTAAGAATCTTATAACTGGAGAAGCTCATTATTTACCGGTCGGCTTATGCAGGTATTTTTAGAAATTTTACGTAAATTTATGGGTTATGAAGAGACCAAACTATCTCCGATACTCACAGAATGACACCAGGTAAATTCCGAAGCGCTTTAGTTGCATTAGTCTTATTGGGTTTTGCTAATCCTGTATCAAGCCAGGATTTTGAATCCGCCAAGTATGGTGGTGATTTTCTTTCCGTTGGCAGCGGCGCACGAGCACTTGGTATGGGCGGCGCTCAAACTGCTTTTGTCCAGGATATTACGGCCGGTTACTGGAATCCTGCGGGTTTGGCCAATATGGAAAATCTGGAGATTGCTTATATGCATTCTCAGCGCTTTGCGGGTATCGTCAACTACGATTATGGAGCCATAGGCTTACCGGTGCCTAACTCCGAAGGTGTAGTGGGAGTGAGTTTTTTCCGCCAGGGCGTTGACGGGATAAAAAACACCCTGGATGCATGGGATCCGGAGCATAACCGGCCTTACTCCCAACCTGCGGAATATTTCACAGAGTTCAGCGCTGCGGATATGGCTATGTTCTTTTCTTACGCCTCTCCTGTTAGCCAATATCTGAACTGGGGTGTATCCGCAAAAATCCTGAACTCAAGACTCGGCCCCTTTGCCGATGCTTGGGGATACAGCCTGGATCTCGGTGTGCAATACATTGGTCCCAAGTATTTTTTCGGCATCAATGTGATGGATATCACTACCATGATGAAGTTCTGGAGTGTTAATGCCGAAAACCTGCAACAATTGGCCGATGTTTTTGACGATGAAATTCCGGAAGGGCAAAACGAGCGTGTTCGACCTACTATGAAATTTGGCTTTGGACGCTTTTTTTCATTTTCTGATTTTCAGTTAGCGGCCGCCCTGGATGCGGATCTTCGGTTTGAAGGTCGCCGGGCTTATTTCTACAATATCGGGAATATGAGTATCGAACCACACCTCGGAATGGAACTCGGCTATCATGATGTGGTTTTTCTCAGAGGTGGATTAACTGACTTTCATACTGATCCGGACGGTAATCATTATGTATCACCAACTGTAGGTGCCGGACTGCGTATCGGATCGGTTTTTCTTGATTATGGCTTCAGCAGTTTTGCCGGGATTGCTTCCGATCTTGGTTTTACGCACAGAATTTCACTTAAAATATCTTTAGAGTCTACTTTTCTTGATCGATAAAAATTAGGCAGACTTTAAGTAAATATTACGGATTTGATCGTATCAAGACATATCGGCTTGTGGTTAATGGTAGGGGTGTTGGCATTTGCCGGGTGCCGGCAAAGTCCAATAGAACCGCCCGCACTGGGAGGGCCAAATACTCCGGCGTTTCTGTTCGCGACTGATGACGGGGAGTTACGTGTTTTGAATATTGATATCACCCAGGAAGACGGCGGGGATACTACGTATACGGTCGAACGCTATTCAAATATTGGCCTTTCTATTCGAAATTACGGGTTGGTTAGCACTGAATACGACGGCGCCTATGATTGGTCTACCTTTCGCGATGGTGAAAGCCCCAAAGCTGCAGCGGTTCTCCAAAAACCCAATACGATTGATCCTACCCATCAAACCGAATATGAAAAGCAATTTGTTCATCTGGATCGATTTGCTTCCATCCGGCAAATGCATTTTTTTTCAGAGCTTAATCAGCGCACCCAGCCATTGATGGAGTACAATTACTGGGTTTCAGGGCGAACGGTGCATTTTATTGACGATCGATATTATCTTGCCTACTGGACCGATACATTCGATCCCGAATCGGGTGTTGCCCAACCGGATCTCCCTCCGAACCGAAGCATGTCTTATGTTTTGTTGTATGATTCGCAGGAAAGTGATCCGGAAAATCCGCAAATCATCGCTACAACATTGGCCGGCGGGTACCAGGACCGGCACCCTCCTCATTATTGGGTATCCGGTTTTCGGAATACAAGGGTTTTCGCTACTGCTAATGGCAGATATATTGTGCTGTGGACTCCGGTTCGTCTGACCACAGGCATGTCACCATATTTTTTCAGGCGGGATGGGTCAACCGCCTACGATCCCCGGAAAGTCGGCGGAGAGCAGGTTTACAGACGTCAACCCGGTCAGGAATCTTTTGCCATTGACTTTCATCCTACGCAGGATTCTCTGATAGTGGTATCCGATCATAATTATCGCCATAAGGCTACCTACATCTTAGAATTGGGAGCATCAAGTGATCAACCGTTCACCATCAGAGCCGAGCTTCCGTTTGACGACCCGGAGTTTGGTCTGGAAAATCCTGAATTTTCCTGGGGTGATGTAAATGCCAGCGCGCGAACCTGGTACCTGAAGTTTAATCCCGATGGGGAACATGTGGCCATTGCCCAGTCGGTTGAAGGTGAAACGCCTACCGTCACAATCTGGAATTGGGTTGATGACGAAATCGTCCGGCAGTATCAAATCGGGGAACCGGATGAAATAGCTGAAATCCGGCAGCCGGCCTGGTTGTCCGGAGATGAAAATTCCTCACATTCAAATTTGTTATACTTTATGGCCAAACATGAAAGGCCGGCCAACGTTTTTAATGGTGATGACGACAACGGGGACGACAGTGACATGCAATCTACTGCTTATTTACACTATATCGACCTCGATAACCCAAACATGCAAAATAGCCGACGAATAAGCTGGAGCCAGGATGTCGAATATTGGGACATGGCAAGAGACCCCCGCCCCCGATACCCCCAAAACCTCAAGGGTAGATAAAACAAAAGAAGCTATTAAAGTGGTCATCGCCGGCCCCACCAGCGCAGGTAAAACCGATGTCGCTCTATTGCTTGCAGAAAAATTTTCAAGTGTCATAATTTCGGCTGATGCCCGCCAGTGCTATAAATATCTGGACATTGGCACCGGCAAAGTTTCTGAGGAAGATCAGAAACGTATCCCTCACTTTAATATCTCGGTACTGTATCCCGATGAGCCGGACACCGCAGCGGATTTTG
Source organism: Balneolales bacterium (assembly GCA_007131535.1). Taxonomy (GTDB): domain Bacteria; phylum Bacteroidota; class Rhodothermia; order Balneolales; family Natronogracilivirgulaceae; genus SLJN01. The sequence continues at coordinate 8,529 of SLQI01000231.1, forward strand.
CCAAACGTTGTTCCTCATGGGAAAGCAAGCTCAAAAATGATGTGGAATTAATCATTTATGCCGGTGGTAGTACTCTGCACCTGGAAAGTCTGCTTTTTCCATTTGACCCGCTCCCACAAGCCGACTCCGCTAATATTCAAAAACTTGAAGAACAGGCTGAACAAAGTGGAATTGAAAGTCTGTATAATCGCTTAAAGCAGGTTGATCCCCAATACATCAAAAAAATGAACGGGATGAATCGCCAGCGCATCATCCGAGCACTTGATGTGTGGATGCAAACCGGAAAACCGTTCAGCTCGTTTCATCAACAAAAACCCACCCGGCCGGCTGTTGACCACATCTTTGTTTTGGCACCGGAGCGTGAATTATTATACCGGCGGATCAATGCCCGAGTAGATCAAATGTTGGATAACGGCCTTATTGAAGAGGTTCAATCGATTCTGAATAAGGGCTACTCCCCCGATCTGCAATCCCTGCAAACGGTAGGCTATCGGGAAGTTATTGCTTATCTTTCCGGCGATATGAATTATCCGGAGATGGTTGACAAGATAAAAACCCAAACCAGGCGTTATGCCAAACGACAGCTAACCTGGTTTCGACGCTGGGAACATGCGCG
>SLQI01000373.1 GCA_007131535.1 Balneolales bacterium
TCATACAAAATCTTGTTGTTATACCGCTTTAACTGCTTCGACAGTGCAACTGGTTAAAATGTAATCGATCAATGAGTGCAAATCGTTACAATAACGCCGAATCAAATTTTGCTGAAAGTTGCCTTTACCATCCCTGATATTTCATACCGGCAAATCCTTTTGCTATCAGATTCAACTCCGTAGAAATGGATAAGTCAATCCATTTTTTTGATTTGATGTATTACCCGATCGCAGAAAGCTCTGTTCTCAGGACACCAGACTGTAGATTTAAATTAGACTTAACCGTCGAGATTAATAACTACATCAAAAAAGCAATTTCCGTTAACAGTCTCAATTCGTTTTCAGATTTTTTGCTAAATATTTTTTTGCTAAAAATCCGGTATTCAATTCCTGTATGCTGAGTCGTTCTTAAGGTCGGAACAGTTCTTTTAGTACATGTTCTACAATTGATTAAATGTATTTCCAAGACATTGCGTAGCCGATACTGCCCAATACGTGAATTTCTGTATTGGCAACTTAAATAGTGACTATTGGGGCAACCTCAGCTTTCATTCATATTGAATACTTCAAATTTATCAGGCGTAGACTTACCCGGTTAGCGCCTACAAAACACGAATTAGAACCATGTTTTGCTCTGCTAACTCCCAGTATGTGATTATACGAAATTAATAAGGAAAACAGATCATACAAAATTTTCATGAGTAACATACATCTGATTAATATTTAACAACTAACTAATACACAAAGTCCAGTCAGTTGTAAACAGGTCAGTTAGAGCATAGTTACAAGTCATAATAAGCGGCATAATAAAAACCCTTCCCCGAAATACAGGGAAGGGTTTTTGATTTAAGTACCGACTTGTAAACCGCAATCCGACTATTTGATCAACATCATCTGCCCGGAATCGGTAAAACTGCCGGCCCGGATCCTGTATATGTATGTACCGGTTGCCATGTCTCCGGCATCAAAACTAACTTCATGCCTGCCGGCTTCATAACTTCCTTCGGCGATGGTCTTAATTTTCTGCCCAAGCATGTTGTACACCTCCAGTTGAACCCGGGCAGCTTCAGGAAGTGAAAAGCCGATTGTAGTAACCGCATTAAACGGGTTAGGATAGTTATCATGCAACCCATATTCATCGGGTATATCAGTACTTCCCTCCTCAGATTCAGCGGATGTTGGCACACTTTCAAGTGTTTCAGATCGGTCATAACGGCCGTCCATATTGGAATCTACCCATAAAGTCACCTGCTGGTTTTCCAAATCTTCCCAGCTGTCGACTTCCAGTTTGTAACCGGAGGATTCATCAAGCTGAACATTTTCACTCAAAAAATAACCTTCTTCTGCATAATCGGTTCGCAGTTCCAGGTCAAAGCGGCCTGAAGAGCCATGATTTGCAATGATCAGATCTCCACCGTTTTCCAGCCTGAACTCAATCTGCTCATCCTCAGCAAGGGTCATATCCCGCAGGCCAAATAAACGCTCTTCGGAGCCATTAAACTCATACACTTCCATATCAAATTGTTGATCGTTTCCGAAAACCGAAAGTGAATTGCCATAGCGAAGCTGGTCCGTTGTCCCCTCTGCTCCATCACGATTGATGTAGCGGTATACCGTATCAGCTGAAAACGCTTTGAATTCACCGATACCTCCATTCGGGTACTCCAGCTCGATATCATATTCCAGATCAGCCATAAAAAAACCGATCGGATCATGTGCACCGCCTACCAATGGCACAATCGGAAACGAACCAGGAATATCACGTGAGGTTACACCTTCCTCCAGCGAAGCTGAGTTTCCAAGTTCATCGGTTATCCTGACATCGGCATCCGGACCGAACAGGGAGTACATATAACCTATATCCTCAAGACCGGCAAGCTCGCTGCGGGGGTCATCATCTTCGCCGGATTCCGTCTCCCTCAATATCGTAGATTGAGTTCGATATCCATCAACCCGATCACTGAGAAACAATCCGTTATTGCCAAAGAATGTATTCTCCTCAGTCGGATCATCATAGTAATAATAATCCTTATCGGTATCCACTTCGATATACAAATCATGTTTGGTAGGGTGGTTACTATCGTGGATGAAGATCTTCCAGATGTCGGGATTTGATTCGCTTTGTTCAACTTTATAGGCTACAACCGAATGTGAACCCATAAAATCACCCTCCGGAAACATGAGCAACGCCCGGGGATATCGGGAGTTGACCTCAGTATCGAGCATTTCCTTGATATCCTCAAGTGTTTGGGAAGGCGGCGCAAGTACCAGGTCGGTTTCGAGAATATCTTCTAAGGTAACCGATTGATTGTTCATAATTCGCTCAGCCAAATTTTCGATCAGGTTATCACTGAGTGAATTCAGAAAGTTTTCTATAAAATGATCCCTTGACCACTGCCGGGCCCAGGTCTCATTGAGCATTTTCCGGATATCATTGTTGGGTTGCTGATCGAATAAATGGTCTTCATCTATGGGTGCACTCAGGGCCGAATTACCGTCGGTAAATCCGATCAAACTTGTAACGGCATAACCGTGGCAAACCCCGTTGTATCCCATTCCGGTCAGAATCGGCCAGAGTACAGATGCCCGAAGTGTCGGGATGATGTTGTTAAAATGCCATGTGTATCCAGCAATGGTATCGTCTTCCCCGAATGCTCTGGTCAGCGCATCGAAACTTGGAAAGTGATGTGGTTCTCCACTGAATGGCCATCTTGCCAGCGGTCCTTCATATTCGATATGCTGCCACTTCTCCTCAAGCCATACCTCTTCAGAGTCTGAATTATTCATGCTCCAGCCATGAATCTCCGGATCATAGAGTTCATAGGTACCGTCAAAATTTTTGCTTCTCAGATGGTAAAACGGCTTATCCGGATCAAAGACGGTCAGGGTATCAGAAATATCCGTAGCATAACCGAACTGGTCCGAAGAGATTTTGACCAACAGTTCCCCTTCCCGCTCCTCGGGGGTCGGGAGGTTAAAATTGTAGGGTGTTTCATCAACTTCGCGGGCGGTCTCCAGTACTTCCCAGTTATCTCCAAAATCAAAAGAGTAGCTGATGGAAATCGTTTCAATTCGGTCGCCGGCTGACCAGTTGAGTGATGCTTCAGTTCCGGCTTCGTGATATAATTCCGGATCGGGAGCTGCCGTCAATTCTACATAAATCTGATTCAGACTTCCAACTCCTCCGTTGATCACATTGAAATCACCGGCGAGCCATTTATTATGGTGATCATCAACAGCAACCGAGGCCAGATAGCGGAAGAATTCATCCTCCTGGGCTCTCACGCTCCATTCATCACCGTCAAACTCAGCCAGATAGCCATATCCGGGATCATCCCCGTTTCCGAAAACCGCCCAGATATGACCGCCTTCTTCCCAATTAAGTATTTTGCTGTAGGGCGAAGGCAAACCGGAAGCCGTGTTATATATTTGCCACTGCTCATCTTTGAGTTGCGCCAGAGCCCCCTCACCAGACTCTCCCGGATGGGTGCTGACCCACAGAGCCCCATCCGGATCAGCCACGAGTGAGGTTACCAGATCTCCCGGAAGGTCCGAATTTTCCGTGGTATAGACTTCCCATTCGCCATCATGTTTTTTGATCAATCCGTCGTGATCCCGGTGTGTGGTAATCCACAGCGTGTCACCGGTTAGTGCGAAATGCCGTGTCGGGTAATCGGTTCCGATTCCGCTTGCTTCTTCAACAGGTTCTGGTAGAGAGCTGTTTTCGTGGTTATACACTTCATAATCCTCGCTCGGGTTTTCGAAAGATGCCACTCGCGGCGAGCTGAATAACAGCCAGTTTACATGGTCATCATCCCGTATGATATCTACCAGGCGCTCATCTTCATACTCGGGTTCAGGCAGCCCGGTATCTTCAGGTAAATACTCCACTACAGAACCATTATGGTATCGACGAAGGTTATACCCATCCGAATAATAGACATTCTCGTTTGAAGCAATATAAAGTGGTAGTGTGCGGGCCGCTGCGGGATCCGCCGAACCTATTTCAAACCGATCAATTACTTCCCATTCTTCCTGGTCAAATCTAAACAGAATCCCGGCATAATCATCATCGGTTGTTTTGCCGCCGCCAATTGCCCAAATATTCCCATTGGGCGCCACCTCTATTCGGGACATGTTAAGCTCTTCAAACCCTTCTTCAAACTCTACAAACATAAAAAAATCATAAAAGTACCATCCGGGATCGGGTTGAGTTTCCTGAGTTTGCACTTCATGCTTCTGATTTCCGGATTGCAACTGATCGGGCTGTGCCATAGCGTCATTCAAAAAAGGGAGCAGCAATACAGCAATAAATCCGGAAAACCAATGCTTACAGCTGCTGATTCGAAGGTTGGACATAATGATGCCTTATTATGATTATGATTAAACAGGGGTTTGCAGGTTGGGGCATGATAAAAAACCAGCAGGCCTGAAATAGCACTGCACTTAAAGGCCTGCTGGTTAGTAAAATCAAGGGTTATTGAATGATAGCAGCACTGTTTGTAGCCGTACTGCCGGTAGCTTCATCCTGTGCAATGCGCTCCTGATTGTCAAGCGGCCACTCCGTAACCCGGGCTATTCCATTTCCGTCTTTAAATGAGCGTCCCGTTCCGTCATCGATAAGATCATCCCTTTCGGCATTATCAATCATCAGAAGAGCTTCATAGGCATCCTCCACACCCTCGGGTGTGGCCGTCCCGGAAAACACACGGGCTGTAATAACATCATCGCTGTCTTCGTGCTCTTGTGTCACCTCAACGAAGATGGTAAACTCTTCATTATCACCTATGATGTACCCGCCAAGCCCGGTAGTTGGCGGATGCCCGCGATGCATCATATCTACATTGATCTGATACTCATCCATATTCTGATCACTCAAACGGATGTAATGGTCGAGAAAACCATCCTCATCGACCGGATCATTAGGCACCAAAGTCTCAACTCGTAAAAACGGGCTCATAACCACCGTCACACCCTCGATATCGGTCGTTGTTTGTGACATTTGCCCCATCTGTCTTTCATCATTTTCGCTCCCACTTCCCAGAATAGCATCCAGGTCCGGCGGGCTATCTCCCCGATGAACCGGGACGGCAAGACTGTCTTCGATTATTGCCATGGTTTCATCATCGATAAACTCCCTGATTTCTTCATGGACACCATCTTCGAAAACACCATCATCATCATCACCGAATAAACCACATCCTGCAAATGTCAATGCAAATGCTCCGGTGGTTAGTAAAAGTTTTTGTAATGGATTAATCATTTTCATCTTTACTCCTGTTAGGATTGATTATTAAAAAGTAGTGAGGCCGTGCTCAAATAGTGCCAACCAACACCTTAAGTATTAGTCTCTGCTCATAGCTGCATAACTTACCTGAGTCGGAGCTGGCTATGAGTTTGTTTTACTTTCTTTGATACGAAAATCAGTTACAAAACAGATCATTAAAAAATTATTCCGATCGTATATCATGCTCCGCTTGATCATAAGCGCGCCATTTTTCGATTGAATACAGCCCTTGTACCATCAATCGCAAACACCTACATTGTGGCGTTTGAATTTCACAAGTGTAACCCAAGCAGTACTATGAGTGAATCACAGCCACCCATTTCCCGGGACAACGAATCTTCGCTGATAAACTTCCGGAACCTCCTCGTCTTTTTGATCCCCTCTCTTGTAGGTATTGGTATGTTTCTGATACCGATCACTTATGGTGACACCATCAATGTAGGAATGGGTATTCTGGCCGACTGGCTGATGGATCTTTTCGACAGCACTCTGCCCGCCATAACGGTTGCCGTTTTCTGGATTTCGCTGCTCATCACCCTGTACGTCAAAGCAAAAAGGCCATCATGGGTTACTCAGGGTGCAATGAGTGAGATATTTGATATCGAAGCCGGATGGCTGCTTATGCGTGTACTGGGAACAGTGCTGGCTACCATGACTTTAATCGGTTTTGGCCCGCAATTTATCATCTCGGATGTTACGGGCGGGGTTATGCTGGATGATCTGATGCCGGTTTTGTTTGCTTTTTTTCTGTTCGCGGCTTTCTTCCTTCCTTTTCTTGTGGATTACGGCTTCATGGAGCTGATCGGAAACCTGGTCCGCAAACCCTTCCGGTTTATTTTTAATCTGCCCGGCCGAAGCGCCATTGATGCCACCGCCTCCTGGTTCGGCTCCGGAACGGTAGGTGTACTCATTACCATGCAGCAATACGAAAACGGATTTTACAGCCGTCGGGAGTCGGCCGTTATCGCCACCAATTTTTCAGTAGTTTCCATCGCATTCAGTCTTGTGGTGATTAATCTGGTAGAGCTCAACCACATGTTCCTGCAGTACTACAGTACGGTTGTTGTTTCAGGGTTGATCGCTGCTGTTGTTATACCACGCATTCCACCGCTTTCGCGTAAACCGGATACTTATTACGAACGTGCCGGAAGACAGCTGACCGAAGACATTACCTACTCAAATAACTTTATTAAAGATTCATTTTTAAAAGCCATGGACCGGGCAAGTAAAGCTCCGGGGCCGGGGCAGCTGCTGAAAAAGTCCCTGAATAATGTCGCTGATATCTTTTTTTCAGTTTTACCACTCGTTTTTGCCATTGGAATTCTTGCTCTCATCTTTGCGGAAAACACGCCCCTGTTCACCTGGCTTTCATATCCGATGATCCCGGTTCTGCAACTTCTGCAGATCCCCGAAGCTCATGCCGCCGCACCGGCCGCCCTGATCGGATTTGCGGACATGTTCATCCCGGCAATTATGATCACCGGTGTAGAAAGCGAGTTGACCCGTTTTGTAATCGCCGCACTATCGGTGAGCCAGTTGATATTTATGTCCGAAGTAGGCGCATTGATCATTAAATCCAAAATTCCGCTGAACTTTTGGGAGCTGGTCGTCATATTCTTATTAAGAACCATAATCACGCTCCCGATAATTGCAGCGATGGCCCATTGGCTGTATTTCTGACCGGTCAACACCCACATGGTCGCTCACATAAAGAATCCGACAAAACCAATTCCCGGACTCCAGACAGAGAACCTTCTACCGGCAAACATCGTTGATTACCGGAACAAAATTGACACCCGATAATCAGAATGGAGAAGCCGGTCATCATAGCGGAACATCTGGTGAAGCGTTACGGACACTTAGCGGCCGTAAACGACATTTCTTTTCGGGTTGAACAAGGCGGTTTTTACGGATTGCTCGGCCCAAACGGCGCCGGCAAGACTACCACCATGAGGATGATTTATCAGGTTACCCCGATCACATCCGGAAAACTGACTGTCTTAGGGTTGAAATCCGGAAGTGAAAGCCGGGCTATACGTGCGCGACTCGGTGTCATCCCGCAGATAGACAATCTTGACGAAGAACTGTCGGTACGGGAGAACCTGGTGGTTTATGCCCGTTTCAATGATATCGACACTCACACCGCTAACCGCCGTGCCGATGAATTGTTGGATTTCATGGAGCTTGGTCTCAGAGCTAATTCAGATATCCGCGCCCTATCCGGTGGGATGAAACGCCGTCTCACACTGGCCCGTGGCTTAATGAACAACCCTGAGCTGCTCATCCTGGATGAGCCGACTACCGGTCTGGACCCTCAGGTTCGCATAACACTTTGGAATAAACTTGAGGATCTTCGCCGGCAAGGGGTTACCATACTGCTCAGCACTCATTACATGGATGAAGCCGAACGGCTAACCGACTTCCTATACATCATGGATAACGGACAAATCCAGGCCGAAGGGAACCCCCGAAAACTCGTTGATGAACAGGCCAGCCGCGAGGTTGTAGAGGTCCGTCTGGATACGGTAACCGCCGAACAGGTTGAAACCTGGGCCCTATCCCGTCAGCTTACCCCTCATCGTTTAAGTGCCGACCGGATCACTTTTTACACTGATAACGGCTATGATCTGGGGCAATCACTGGCAGCTTTCGGCATAGACCGGCGATATATTTATCAACGGCCCGGTAATCTTGAAGATGTATTTCTTAATCTCACCGGCCGGGCATTGAGGGAGTAGATGATGGAAGACTTACACAACACTCCTGTTCGGGTGAAAAGCGCACTGCGCATTTGGGAGCGCAACCTCCGCACCTATCGCGAAAAATGGTACTATTCACTGTTGCCTAACTTTTTTGAACCGGTATTATATTTACTGGGGATCGGCCTTGGGCTCGGAGCCTATGTTGCGGCGGGAGGTGATTTTGAACAGGGATATGTCGTATTCATCGCTCCCGGTTTGGTGGCCGCATCAGCAATGAATGGCGCGGCATTCGAAACCACCTACAATGTTTACGTAAAGCTTGTATTCCGCCAAATCTACGATGCCATGATCGCCACCCGGATTTCCATGAAGGATGTGATTCTGGGAGAGTTGCTTTGGGCCATGACCCGTTCGTTTGTCTACGGGTTCATTTTCTTGCTGGTAACCTTCTTTTTCGGCGTTCCGCTGATACCGGAAATGCTTCTTGCTCCGGCAGCCATACTACTAACCGGCTTCTGTTTTGCGGCAATCGGACTGACCTTCACCTCTTTCATCCATACTATTGACTTTTACACCTATTATTTCACACTGTTCATCACGCCGCTTTTTTTATTCAGTGATATTTTCTTCCCGGTAGCCGACCGTTTTCCGCAATGGCTGGTTTGGATCGCTCAGGCCACGCCACTTTACCACGGGGTGCAACTACTCCGGGGTTGCGCTGAAGGAGACCTCACCGCGTGGCTTGTCAGTGCACCGTATTTGTTGATTGTCGGGACCGTATTAGCCGCTATTGCTATACAGCGAATGCACCGCCGGGTTATTTATTGATTTGATCGAGTTTGCTTACACTTTTTTTATAAGGGTGCCCCGCATATCCCTAACTTTACATAGGTAATTTCGTTTCCGGTCTATTAATGAATAACTCACTGGTCCACTGCTTCCCCCTCTGTGAGATTATAAAAACTGCTGCTTATCCGGATTTGCGTACATTAAATCCGATAAACAGCGCTAAAATTGTATTGATGGCGATCATAATTAGGCAGCCATTTAAAATCCATGTGAAAGAAATATCGATATCGATCAAATAACCGAAAA
>SLQI01000127.1 GCA_007131535.1 Balneolales bacterium
ATTTTTAAAAATATAAAAGTTGATATGTTCATGGGTATAAGATTAAATTGAAAAGCCACCCCGGAAAAATGATTGTTATTTCCGGGATGGCACCTACATCCGAATTGCAAAAGCTACACAAGAGATATTCCTGCAATACATGCCTGGAACTGAAAACGCATAAATCCAATATTTCAATGCCCGCTAAACATTTAAAAGCTTTTTGAGCTCATTCTTAACATTTTGAGAATTGAAGGGCGTGGGAAATACTTTGTTTATGCGTTGGCTTGTATCAATTTCATTATGAAAGTCAGGTTCTGAAACCATTAATACAGGGAGGTGTTTAAATTCATCCATACTTTTGATTTTGCGGACGAACATCATCCCGTCAACATCAGGCATTTTGTAGTCGGTGATTATGGCGTCTACTGTGGAACGGCGCAACTCATGGAGGGCCTCACGAGCGGAATGAGTAGAAATAAAATTGAAATAAGGCAAATCTAACGATTTCTCCCATACCGAAGTTTGCATCTCGTCATCATCCAAAAGCAGTACATTGAAACTTTCGCCTTCCTTATTTGTAATATGTCGCTCAATTGCAGCAATTACATCAGTGTTATCAAATGGTTTGTGAATGAACTCGGTAACTCCGGCCTGTTTAGCTTTAGCCTCAAACTCATTCACCGATGTAATCATTAAAATCGGCAGATTTTTGGTTAATGGGTTATTCCGAATAGATTTTGTGAGTTCATATCCATCCATCTCGGGCATTTCAAGGTCGGTAATCACCCCGTCAACTGAATGTTCATTCAAGAGTTTAATCACCTCTTTCCCATTCTCTGCTTCAATACAATCCACTCCCGCACTGTTGACGATCATTTTAATTAAGTTTCTCTGAGTAGCAAAGTCGTCTGCGATAATTACGTTTTTCATGATAATGGGTTTTTATTGTGATTCTTAGTTTATTTACTGAAGTACCGGAAATCTCTTCGACTGATACACTTTTAGAGTGCAACACGAGCCTTGCACATAACTATGGTTCTGAGCTTTACTCAGAAAGCTCAGAGTGAATTTTTCCATCAACCTGAGTGACGCAGGCTGACCATTTGTAATTATTATGCAATTGTTATTGTAATAAGCCGTCCGAAAGGTGGCTATCGATTTTCATTTTCAGACTATAAATCGGGAGGCAAGCAAAATGGTTTAGAATCAAATTAATTTGGATAATCAGAATATTGAAGTCCAAGCAGGTCCCTGCCGGGAAAAGTGTGGACTTCTAAAAATCCGGCCCGACTCCGGCCTGGCATCCATGTTCGAATAATCTCATTATTGACAACTAAACCAGACGATCAACTATATCCATTGAAAGAAGCCTCCAAAGCTCGTTACGTTAATTTTATAAGGCCTGCCAATAAGAGAATGTTCCGATTTAATTGTTAAAATAAGTATGAATTTGTTTAGTGATGAAAAAAATCAGGGTGTTATGTCTGATATTTTTAAATTACCCAAGAGACCAGTATACTTAAGTAATTTTCAGCACGGCATCGACTTTGAGTCTTTTGTAACTTAATACCTTCTTATTAAGATGTTCGAAAAGTTGAATATTTCGGCTCATAAGTAAAACAACACAGTTGATTATGCCCCGTTGAGGGCATAGTGAGCCACCAAAAACAGGCGGTGATAACTCATTTTTATTTTGTGTATAATTTTTTGAAATGATTTTTATCATAAGAGTGTACTATTGGCAAGAGTCAGCCAATTATTGTTAAATCTTTCGTGCATTTCTGTTTTAATGTATGAAAATTAAGAAATTAGCAGGAATAATAAGCTTTGGCAGCTTTTTTTGCATTGGCATCTTCTCTGTAATGTATATAGTTGCGCCACTACGATATAACCTTAGAGAAATTTTTCTGGTTTAGAACATTGTAATTTCCGGCTTGAGACAATTCAACATACATATCAATTAAGCTGAGCAATCAACGAGATAAACCCGGTTATCAAGTAAAAAAGCACACTCTTAGAACCGAAACACCAGTGATATCGCCTGTAGGCTACATATTACTCTGGTTATAAAAAGCAAAAATTTCAAATCGAATTACATGCTTTTTATACTCTCCGCTGTTTAATAAATTCTTAACCGTCCATCGAAAGGGCGGATTAATCTATGGCGGGTAGCCTGTTACGTATTTGGTGCATCGATACGTACGATATTCGTGTATCCAGATTTGTTTAACTATATAATACGTAGCAATATACAGATAGCAAACGGACTGAATAGCGCAAAAAAAAGAACATTGATTGTTTCATATTAAATAAATGCATCCACTCGAACATCCATGGAATTGTAACTAATTACGCATCAAACCTTTGAGAAAAGTTTTTAAAGGGCAGTTGTTCTAATGTTAATAAAAAAACGAACTATGTTCGTAATTGTCAACAATGAATTCAAATTTTTCATCGTATGTGATAGATCGGCTTAAAGCCAATCTCGGTGTTACCCGGGATAACGAGCTCGCAAAAAAAATGGATCTAAACAGATCGACGATCTCTACCTGGAGGAAAAACGATAGTATAAATCTCCGCAAAATTCATGAGACTTTTCCTGAATTGAGTATGGATTATATACTGGGTTTACATGACGATCCTGATTGGCAGGTTCAGCAGGGTGACCGGTCTGATGAAAGCAATAAGCTAAGGCTTGAAAATGAACGGTTGCGCGCGCAGGTTGAAATTCTGCAGCAAACGATTGGTGATCTAATCAGAGAGTGATTTAAGTTTGTGAGATAGAACATAAATTGCTTTTTCGTTAACGTGTTGATGATTTTCAGAAACAACCTTACATGTATTTGTATTAGGCAAACCGCGCAATATGGCCGGCTATACTATCAAGTCCTAAAACCGTATCAGCCGCATTTAACTCTATAGCAGACTTAGGCATACCAAATACAATGCTGGTTGCCTCATCCTGAACCACAGTTTTACCTCTTGCCTGTTTAATCTCCAGTAATCCCTGAGCTCCGTCTTCACCCATACCGGTTAATAGTACTCCCAGGCAGCTGGCCCCTGCAGCTTGTGCGGCTGATCTAAATAAAACATCTACCGAAGGGCGGTGCCGGGTAACAAGGGGGCCGTCCGTAATTTTTGTGAAATATCTTGTTCCGCTTCTTTCAACTAATATGTGTTTATTACCCGGGGCAATCAAAATGCGCCCGCTGATAACCGAGTCTCCATCTTTAGCTTCCCGAACTTCAAGTTTGGAGATGGCATTCAGGCGCTCGGCAAAAGTAGCCGTAAACCCGTAGGGCATATGTTGTACTACAACCATACCGGGAGAATGCGCAGGCAGACTTTTAACTATAGTTTCAATGGCTTGAGTGCCACCGGTTGAGGCTCCCATAACCGTAATATTTTGAGTAGTGGAAAAGTTTGCCGGCGGAGCCTGACCGGAAGAGACTACGGCATCTGCGGAATATTTAGGCTGAGCCTTACGGGAACCTGTATCGGGAGCAGGCTCAGTTTTTGTTTTCTTTTTGCGTTTTCTTGGTTTGGTCTGTGCTGCAGCCCGTATGGCATCCCCAAGTAAAATCTGAGACTCCTCAAGGTAATCCTTCACCCCGACTTTTGGTTTATGGATCACTTCCACAGCTCCTAACCGGGTAGCCTCCAGGGCAAGCTTATTATCTTTTTCGGTAAGAGAAGAACAAATAATGACCGGGGTTGGATGCTGTGTCATCAACTTTTTCAAAAAAGTTAACCCATCCATTCGCGGCATTTCTATATCCAGGATAATTACATCCGGGGCTTGCTTTTTTAGTTTGGTCGCGGCGGTATAAGGGTTTGATGCCGTATCCACAAGCTCGATATCAGACATGCTTTCCAGAAGCTGGGCAAAGGTCTGGCGTACTACCGAAGAATCATCTATAACCAGTACTCCAATCGAGGTACTCATGAATCCGAGAGTTTATAGATGGAGGGAGATAACTGGATCAACGGCGAATCAATATCATGCAGACTTTCAGTGAAACTGGTCAACAAATAACCTCCTTTATTCAGGTTTCCGATGAATCGGTTGATCAGTTGCTGGCGGGATGCACGTGAAAAATATATCATCGTATTGCGGCATAATATCATATCACAGGCAAACTCCGGATTTGAAGCAGGATTCATGAGGTTGTTTTGATGGAATGTGATATTGCGTTTAACTTGCGGATGAACTCTAACATAAGCCTCAAACGGGCCGGTACCGTGCTGAATATACCTTTTTCGGTAATCTTTGGGAATCTGACGGATGACATCACGCCCGTATATCCCTTTGCGGGCAACCTGAATGACTTTTCTGCTGATGTCGTTTGCTGTAATTTTATAGTCGAATGCCGCTTTTTGATCCCGCTTGAATTGCTCCAGAACCATGGCCAGCGTATAAGCCTCCTCCCCGGTGGAGCAGCCGGCGCTCCATATAGTTAATTTCTTTGTTGATGTACCGGCTTTGGCTTTGATCAAATCCGGAAGCAAGCGTTCCTGTAATAACTCAAATTGTTTGCTTTCCCTGAAAAACCGAGTTGTGTGTGTCGTGATTTTATCAAACAGAAACTGACGTTCATTTTCCGCTCCGGAAGTATTAGAGCGTACATAGCTCAGGTATTCTTTAAATCCGGGTAGGCCCAACTCCTGAATTCGTGAGCTCAGCCTATGTAAAACCAGTGATTTTTTTTGTGATGTAAGATGAAGGCCAATCTCCACATTGATGAAATCTCTGAAATCAGAAAATTCCTGAGGAGTAAGGTTAATTGAGTTTTTGTGGGGTTTCATTCAGTTGATCAACCAGAAACGAATATATAATGGGATTAACCTTTTGCAGATGATAACCAACAGCCGGTGAAGCCCGGCCTTAAAAAAAGACCGGACCTCCCCGGAGTCGGTAGGGGGCTAAGCTATGTATGTTTATTTGAAGTAACGATCGGCTTCATCATCGTTCAAGTCCAGATCAATGCCCTGGTTCTGATCGTTATCTTTTGTACTTGATGCAGCCGAACCCTGAGTTTTTGCACTACCCTTAGCGGCAGCCGGCCCGCCATGTTGAGGGATTGCTCCAGTCTGGGATTTCTTTTTATTAGCGGTTGCCCGCTTACTTTGCTGCTTATTGTTCCCTGAAAGATCCCGTTGATCGATTTTAAAGTATAAAACCGTATTTAAAAGCTGTTCGGACTGAGATGACAGCTCTTCACTGGTGGAAGCCAGCTCTTCGGAGCCGCTGGCATTTTGTTGAATAACCGTATCCAACTGGCGTACAGCCTGAGTAACCTGGTCAATACCGGTAGCCTGTTCATTACTGGAGGCCGTGATTTCCTGAATCAGTGAAGCGGTTTTTTCAATTTTCGGGATGAGCTCTTCAAGTTTATTGCCGGAATCATCCGCAATTTTTACCGAATGCTCGGAGATTTCAGTGATATCGGCGGCATTCTTTTGTGCCCGTTCGGCCAGTTTTCGAATTTCGGCTGCTACCACAGAAAAGCCTTTGCCGTTTTCCCCGGCCCGCGCCGCTTCAATAGCAGCATTAAGGGCCAGCAGATCAGTTTGACGGGCAATTTCGTCGATGAATGCAATTTTCTCGGAGATGTTCTTCATAGACGAAACAGTTTCAGAAACGGACTTTCCGGTCTCCTGGGCCTGCTCGGAGACATCTTTGGACATCGACTCCGTCTCCCGGGCATTATCCGCATTTTGTACTACGGTGGCATTCATTTCTTCCATAGTTGTGGAAACTTCCTCTACATTGGAGGATTGTTCCGTAGTACCGGAGGATAGCTCTTCAGCCATAGAACTCAACTGAACGCTTCCCTCACTTACATTCTCGGCGGCTTGATTAATATCCGAAAGTACCCTTACGATGCTGTCAATGGTATCGGAAAGGTTGGCATTGAGATCCCGAACTTCGTCATTACCTTCTACACTTGGCTTAACCGTAAGATTGCCATTAGAAACCTCGGAGAGGGATTTGTTCGTATCTACCAACGGCTCGGTAATACTTTCGGTAAAACGCCGGGCCGTAAACAGACTGGCAAAAATACTTAAGCCCAGAATAACCAGGATCGAGTACATGGTGAACTGATAATCCGCGTTGGCTTCTTCAACCATTTCGGCAGCTTCATCCTCATTTTCGGATAGCAGACGGTAAAAAGCGTCTCTGGTTCGGCTTTCAGCTCTTTGAGCATCATTATTCAGCAGAAAAACTACCTCGGCAAGGTCGTCGTCCCCATCCTCCTCGTCAATGAGTTCTCCATCTTCAATAAGCTGATCCCCGCTTCCGAGAAGAGAGAACACTTCGCGGTGAATATCCTGGGAGCGGCGGAATTCATTTTCAAAATTGCCGATTAAAGCATCACTGAGCACGCCCATGTCAGCTAATTCACGCATTTCAGTCTCTACATTCTGCACGATTTCCTCATAATCGTTGACAATCGTGCGCCGCTCATCTTCATTGGCAGCCAACGCGGCATCTTTTACCAGGATCGTACTGCGATAAAGGTCGTCGTAGATTTCATTAGTAATTTCAGTGGTTTCGATGATTTCCTCATTAAGGTAATTTATCACTTCGTTCTCATGCCTGAGCCCCAAAAGGGCCAGTATGGTTATGAGTATCATGAGGGCTATAATCAAACCAAACCCCATATACAGGCGGGTGCCTATGCGGTATTTTCTAAGAAATTGATTTTGGGCCATAATTACTGTTACTCCTGTTGTGTTGTCGCGTCGGTATCATGTTCAGTTGTCAAATTCACGGATGCATTTTCATCCGAGCCGTCTGTTGTCTCCTGTTCTTCTGCTTGCTCTATGACATGGAGCATTTCATCAGCAGCCAGGACTTTGTCTATATCGAGGATCAGTAGAAAGTGATCCTCGGAAGCCTCTCCCATCCCATGCAGAAATTCACTCCGGATACGAGTACCCATTTCCGGAGGAGACTTCATTTCTTCTTTGGAAATATGGGTAACCTGACTCACTTTGTCGGCAATAATGCCGGTAGGAGTTTCTTTACCATCGATATCAACCTGAACAATCAGGATGCGGGTATCTGTAGTATGCTCGGTTTTACCCAGTCCCAGTTTGTAGCGCAGGTCAACAACCGGTGTTACAATTCCTCTGAGGTTGATTACCCCCGGAATGTAGTCGGGCATGTTGGGCACTTTGGTAACCGGCGGGGGGTCGATGACTTCTTTAACTCTGAAGACATCAACGGCATATTCCTCGCCGGCAAGTGTAAAGGTTACAAACTGTTCACTGAGCGACGAGTCGGTTTTATCCATCACTGAGTGAGTTAGAGTTGTTGGTTTGTTCATTATTCTGCCGGTTGAGGTAATCCTCTTCCTCTTTTCGGCATAGCGCTCCCAATTCAGGCACATCCAGAATTAATCCGACAGAACCATCCCCCAGTATTGTAGAAGAGGAAATAGCCGGTGCCTCACTAAACATGGAGGGCAGCGGTTTCATGACGGCCTGAATATTTCCGATGATTGAATCGACCAGAATGCCCATAGGTTTATTCTGGTGACGAATCAATATCATCTTTTCCAGAGGAGGGTGACTGATGTCGGTATTGAATACCGAGTGAAGTCTTACAAATGGGATATAGCCGTCTTCATATTTAATCAGCGGCCGTTCACGGAATGAAGTGGTTTCGCGCGCATAATCCTGTACACGCTCGATATATGAAACAGGGATTCCGTAGACCTGTTTTCCGGTTTTAACTAAAAGACATTCGGTGATGGCGAGGGTAAGCGGTAAACGAATAGTGAATTCCGAGAATTTACCTTTTTCGGAGGAGATTGAGATGTTGCCATTCATGTTATCAATGGCACGTTTAACGACATCCATCCCCATTCCCCGCCCGGAAACGTTGGTAACCTGTTCACTCGTAGAAAACCCCGGTTTAAAAATGAGGTTCAGTTTTTGATCCTCATTCAGCTGATCTCCGGATGTAGCCAGCCCTTTTTCCACGGCTTTAGCAAACAGAGTGTCCGGGTCAATTCCGCTGCCGTCATCAAATAATTTCAGAACAAATTCCCCGCCTTCCTGAGATGCGGAAATGGTAATCGTTCCCTGAGGGGCTTTTCCCATGGATTGTCGCTGTTCGGGTTGTTCAATGCCGTGGTCAATGCAATTCCTCAAAAGGTGCATCATGGGATCCACAAGGTTATCGAGCATGCTCTTATCCAGCTCCGTTTCACCACCTTGCATTACAAAGTTCACGTCCTTGCCCATAGACTCGGACATATCGCGGATCATTCGGCGAAACCGGAGAGCCAGCGTATCAACCGGGAGCATTCGCATATTCATTACACTTGTTTGCAGAGAGTCAACCAGACGTTCATTTTCTTCAACAGCACTTTCCATTTCGTTGGAGGCTTCATCACCGACCAGATTCTTCAGCCGGGATTGATTAATTACCAGCTCTCCTACCAGATTGAGTAACTCATCCAGGGTGGATGAATCCATTTTAATTGAATCGTGCTCCTCATTGCCGGAAGTTGAATTAGCCGATGAGGCGGGTTTTGACTTATCCCCGGTTGTGCTCTGATCCGGGGTAATAGTAAGTTCACTTTCATCTTCTACGAACAGAAAAACATCCCTGATGTCTTGTTCCTCGCAGTAGGAAGTAAGAGTTATCTGCCAACTGAGATAACTCTGTTTCGGTTGAAGCTCCTGTAAATCAGGTATGGCTTCATAGTTTAACTGATAACGGACTTCCCCGAGCTCATCCAGTTCGGAAAATAAATCAGCGGGGCTCGGTCCGTTTTCAAGAACAGAGGCGGGGAAACGAATAAAAATTTGCCATTTCCGGGGTTCGGTGCTGTCCGGGTGTTGAGCCTGTGCAGGTTGAACGGATTTACCGGATTGTACGAGCCGCTCCCGGATATATTCGGAAATTTCCTCTCGCAGTTTTTTTTCTTCCGGAGCAGAAGCCTTTACCACATCATTGATTAAAAGACGTGTTTGATCAATGCTTTTAAAAACGCGGGAGA
>SLQI01000160.1 GCA_007131535.1 Balneolales bacterium
GGGTTACCCGAAATTCCACTTTACGCCCATGCCTTCTTCAGGGTCGGGGTAGTTCCAGTCTACGGCGCCTTGATCGCAGGCATACATGCAGGTGCCGCACTCAATGCAATCCTCAAACTGGAAATACACTTTGCCGTTTTCATCCTTTTTGTAGCAGTCGGCCGGGCAGACAAACGTGGTGCAATGATGCGGACATGTTGAGTTACATATATCCGTATCGACAATGATATGCGGTTTCGGGTTTTGTTTGGATTGATTTAAATAACTTACAGTGCCGAGGCGCTCGGCGATACTGAGCTTTTTCATAAAGATCGGGCTCCTTTTATTCCCAATTTAGCAAGTTTCCAGAAGCTGCTGTGTTTTTTAACGGACTCGGATAGCATCTTGCGGGTCTTCGGCGTCGGGCTGTTTTCGATGGAAAAGAATTTTTTCCCGAAATCACAGACGATATTCGGTACCGTGCCGAACATTTCCGGGCTGTGCAGCATGTGAACGGCATCCTGGAAGTTGCGCATGTCCTTCAGGACGAAAGAGTCTTCCAGTTTCTTCCTGTAATCTTTCAGGGTATTGGCGGAAAAATCACCCTTGGTTTTGGCTTCCGTAACGGTTTCCGCCGCAAGAATACCAGAATGCATGGCAAAGTCCATTCCCTGAATGGCCTTGCCGGAATTCATCAGCAGGTTTGCTGCCTCACCGGCTACCATTACACCGTCTTTGTAGATCTCCTTAGGCATTACCTTCATATCACCGGTAGAGACCACATGAGCCGAATATTCGAGCACCTCACCGTCTTTGATGATGTCCTTAATCGTCGGGTGTTCTTTGAACTCATTCAGAATATCGTACGGCGTTTTACCTTTTTCGCGGAGATCTTTCAGGCCGAGGACCAGCCCAAGCGAGATGGAGTCGCGGTTGGTGTACAGAAATCCACCACCTTCCACGCCACCGGTGGCAAAGCCGATGAACTCGTTGGACATCCCGCTCAACCCGTTTAGTTGAAACCGGTCTTCCAGTTTCTGTTGGTCATAACGGATTATCTCTTTGACTCCTGTGGCCACATGGTCCGCCGGAACATATTTATCCTGCAGACCAACCTGTCTTGTGAGCAGGTTATTTACGCCTTCCGCCAGTATGATCGAATCCGCATAAAACTCCTCTTCACCGGCTTTGATGCCGACAGCCTTGCCGTTATCCATCAGGATTTCCTCCACCAGAATGCTGGTGGCTATGAAGGAATCCTCCGGATAATCGCTTTCGGCGATGGCCTCTTCTACTTTGCCGGCCAGCCAGTTGTCAAATTTGGAACGAAGGACAACGATCCCTTTGTAAGGGGTTTCGTTGAAGCTTTCGGATTTGAAATCAACAGAAAACGAGGAGTCGCCATCCATGAAGGTCAGCCGACGCTGATTGATGAAGCGCTCAAATCCTTCGGTTTCCTCCCAGTAGTTGGGTACGAGCTTGGAGAGTCCTTCACCCCAGAGCACACCGCCGGATACGTTTTTTGATCCGGCGAATTCGCCCCGCTCAATCAACAGGAATTTCATGTTGTTGCGGGCGAGCGTCATGGCGGCACTGAGTCCGGCAATGCCGCCACCGACTACGATACAATCAAATTTTTCTTCTTCCATACGGTCAGGCGTTTTTTACTTTTTTGATTTCCTCTATCAAAGCCGGTAAGATTTTGAAGAGGTCACCAACCAAACCGTATGTGGCATATTGGAAAATAGGCGCGTCGGGATCTTTGTTGATAGCTACGATCACTTTGCTGTTGGCCATACCTGCCACGTGCTGAATCGCTCCGGAGATACCGACGGCAAAATAGAGTTCCGGAGAGACATCCTTGCCGGTCTGGCCGATCTGCAGGGTTGCCGGGAACAAACCACTTTCCGTAACGGCACGGGACGCCCCGATGGCACCACCTGTTACCTGAGCCAATTCTTCAATCAGTTTTTTGCCTTCTTCGTCTTTTACCCCGCGACCGGCGGCTACCACGACCTGAGCTTCGGAAAGATCAACCTGACCTTCACCGGTGGCCTGAATCACTTCCCGGAGTGTCTGCTTCAAACCACCTTCATCAAAATCGAAATCGATGGAGGCAATTTCAGGTTCGGAGCTTTTCTCCACAATATCATAGCTTCCCGCCGGTACAGAAACCAGAACCGGGGAAGCTTTGCTCACGGTTTTTGCCATCGCCTTGGATGCCATTACCGGCCGAAGGGCTTCAATGGTACCATTTGAAAGATCAAATTTTGAAGCTTCCGGAATTGCGGCTCCGTTTACTCGTGTAGCTACGGCACCAATCACTTCTTTGATCGCTTCGGTTGATGCAAAAGCGACTACCGAAGGAGAAGTCTCTTCAACGGCTTTGACCAGCGCCTCCGTAAGGGGAGTGTTTAGGTGATTTTTGAAAATCGGATGAGCAATGGTATAAACTTTATTTATTCCGTATGATTTCAGCTCATCCACGTAATTGTTCGGGTCGGTATCCACGATTAACGCGTTGTTCTCCAATCCGTTGGCTTCAGCCAGCTCAGCAGAGCGGCTAAGGACTTCCAGAGATGAACGCTTGATCTTACCGTCGGTAATTGCAATATAGGTTAAAATACTACTCATATCTCTCAAATCTATTGGGTTATAATACTTTAGCTTCGTTTTGCAGCAGGTCGGTCAGTTTTTGGGCCAGCTCTTCCGGCTCCCCTTCAAACTGTTGTCCCGGCTCACGCTCCGGTACCGGCTGATATTCGGTAACCTCGGTGCGTACGGTTTCGGATTTAAGGGAGTCGACAGAGACCTGCAGATCTTCAGGCGTGAGGTTTTCCATCGGTTTTTTCTTGGATTTCATGATCCCTTTCAGGCTCGGAATGCGAGGCTCGTTCATATCATTAGAGCAGGTTACCAGGCAGGGTGTGGGCACTTCCAGAATTTCCTGACCGGTATCACCCTGACGGGTTACAATCATACTGGAGTCTTCAATATCCAGGCCGACGGCATTGGCGCCATAGGGCAGATCCAGCTTTTGAGCCAGCATAGCACCGGTCAGCCCCGCATCGGTATCCTGGCTTTGCTTTCCGGTGGCGATCACATCATACTCTTTATCTTTGAAAAAAGCGGCCAGAATTGAGGCATACGATTCTGAGTCCAGGCCGTCGGTGTCCATCACGATGTGATGACCCTGGGAGGCTCCCATAGCCAAAGCCTTCCGGATAGTTTCTTTGGCTTTATCCGGCCCGATAAGAACAACTTCCAGATCACCGCCGTACTTTTCAATAAGTGTAAGCGCCTCTTCGACGGCGGAAGCGTCGTAGGCATTGAGCATCAGTCGCTCGTTGTCCTGCTCAACTTTTCCATCCCGAATCTGCATAGGTACGGACAGATCGGGAACTTGTTTAATACATGCAAAAAATTTCATAGCACTTCTTCTGAATGGTTTCCGGTTGGAATCGCTTCCAGGCTGTAAGAGCAACCTGTTCAGCGAAAAATTTTGATCCCTGATAATATATTTCGCGCCCCGAAGATATTAAACCGAAGTGTAACGGACAAAAATTCCGTTTCAAGTAATTGCAATTCTTTTAGATTTGCCAAAAATCCACTCGCCGGCTACCGGGCAAAGCCCGGTTGTCGGCTTATCCATGAGCATGAGGTAGTGGGTTAAAAATTGAGGCGGGGTTGTTTAGCTTTTGGATGTATGCCGACAGCCCGCCTGCGGCGGACAGCCGGTGGAAGTGGACAGCCGGCGGAGGTGTGAATTATTGTTGGAGCTTTTCGTATTCTGAGTCGTTGCCGCGGTCAATATCGGTGAGGAGGTTGTAGGCTTCAACACGCATTTCAGGGGTGGCATCTATGAAAAAAGCGGTGAACTCGCGGTACTTGGTATCAAAAATGATATCGAACGGGTAGTTATCGGTGGTGTTGCGACGGGCTTCGTCGATCAATTCAAAAGCTTCAAGGGCATTTTCACGGGCTTCTTCCGTAGATGCGATAAATTGGTCCAGCCCGTGGCGGTGATAGCGGTACACTGCCATGCGCAGCGGCTCATAATTGGGGTTTAATAAGTTATTGATCAGGTGATACCGGGTGCGGCGGGAACTGCTGCCGGAGCCACCCCATCCGCTTGCTCCGGATGTTTGAGCTAAATCCACAATTCGCTCAGCTCTTCTCAGAAAAGGGGTGCCACCGAGTGGAGAGAACGAGTCATAATCAAAACCTAAAACAAGATAGGTGTAATAATCGATGACCGAGGTTAGGTTATCATAGCGGTTCTGGTCAAAAATCAAATTTTGACCCCGGTTATAATCAAAGTTCCAGTTGGTGTCATTAATGATCATCAGCGGGCTAAGCTGCATAGTGTTGAAGATAGGCCGGTGGGAGGTAACCACGAGATTGGCCGAATAGTGGCCGTTATCAACATCATTGATTACAATTTGCATCCTCATACGGATACTTTCAAAATCCTGGAAGTTATCATCCGTCCAGTTGGCGTTTTCGATATACTCGGTCAGCTCATGTTCCAGGTCGGTTACATACAGATAATCCGATTCGGAGCTAATCTGCTCCGTATTCACACTGACCTCCACATCAACTATTTGGGCGTTAGCTTGTGAGATAAAACCTACTGTAACAAAGACTAAAACCGTTACAATGGCGGTACAGGTTTTTGAAATCCGTTGCATTTTTTGATGCATGAATAAGAGCTGTTTAAAAGTAAAAGCGATAAAATTCCGGAAAAAATAATGGTACAACTTTAATAATTGCAGTAAAAAGTTGTACTTTTTATTTACAGAGTAACATGCATTCAGCGGATGTTGAACTCCTGTATGTAAGACTGGGCTACAGGATACAAAGTCTCACCTTCATGAAACGTACAGCTGCTTTATTTCTGATTACAATCTTCGCCCTTTCATTGGCGACGAGCAGTTACGCTCAATTTACCATGGGCAGCAAAAATGTTGCAATGGGGCAGGCGGTTACGGCCATGCCGGATGATCGATGGGCGCCGTTTCACAACCCCGCGTTGATGCCGGACCATCAGCATGCTTCATTTTTCGGGATCCGCTATTTTGGTCTTCCCGAACTTACGGATGTAGCGGCAACGACTTCTTATCATAGCGGCTGGGGCACTGTAGGTGCAGGGATGTTTACGTATGGTGATGAGCGTCTCCGGGAAAGTCAATTTCGCCTGGCTTACGGTTACGAAGTGTTTAACGTAATGCTCGGAGCTTCAGCTAATCTGCATCACATGAATATTACCGGGCGGTTTGGCTCGGCATTAGCTCCGTCGTTTGATTTCGGGGTAGCCGTTGAAGTCTATGAAGGGCTGATTTTCGGTGCACGGGCTACTAATTTTACAAGATCCACAATCGGAGCGGACGAATCGGACTTACCCGCTGATCTGGCACTTGGCCTCTCGTATCAGCTCATGGAGAGAGCGCTGCTCGTTACCGAATTGTACAAGGATGTAGATTTTGACCCCTCATTCCGCGGAGGTCTGGAAGTCCGGGTTTTGGATATGCTGTACTTGAGAGGTGGATTAACCCACGATCACCCCGAAACATTTACGTTCGGTCTCGGAATTGAACAGGAGTATTGGACCGTCAATGTCGCAGTGGAGCAGCATTCGAAGTTTGGTTTAAGCCCCGGAATTGATTTCTCAATATTATGGTGAGGGAGCGAATCAGCATCGTTTTATGCATTGCCGGCTGCCTTTTGTTGATTGCTATGCCGGCAGCCGCACAAGTGGCCGATACACTTCAGCATCAAGTAGAAGAAGATATTGAGCGGGCGCTCGAGGATTTTGATGATGAAGAAACCGATCTGGATCCGGAAGAATTTGTGCAGTATTTGCAAGACCTCGCCGCCAACCCTCTGAATATTAACCGGGCTACGTTTGATGAGCTGGAACAGATTCCGGGAATGAACAGCCGGCTGGCTCGTGCTATTATCGAACACCGGCGGCAGCAGCCGTTCGAAAGTGTTGATGATTTGACCGACGTTCAGGGTATCGGTCCGGCCACCCTGGATCGATTCAGGCCGTATATCCGGGTCGGAGGGACAGCCGAATTGTTCCGGGATATGATCACCACGCCCCGTTATTGGGTGCAAAACAGCCGGTTTGAGGTGATCACCCGGTATCAAAGTATTCTGGAAGATCAAGCGGGGTATATAGTTGAAGATCCTGACCAAACCCGTTATTTGGGTGATCAGGGCCGCTACTACCAACGGTTTAATTACCGAAGCAACTATCTCTCGCTTAACCTTACACAAACCAAAAATGCCGGAGAGCAAATTGAAGGGAGTACCGGCTTTCCGTTTACGTCCGGTCACTTTTCCGTACGCAATGTGGGGTTGATTCAACAAATCGTGATTGGTGATTTTGGATTGTTTTTTGGCCAGGGTTTAACTTTATGGACCGGTATGGCTTTCGGGAAGGGCAGGGAGATCCGAAGGGCGGCATATCGGACCGAGCGGGGAGTGCGCCCGTTTCAATCCAGTGACCGGTTTAATTATCAACGGGGGGCGGCATTTACCATAGGAGAAACGTTGCAGCTCAGTGGCTTTTATTCCAACCGCCCGCACTCAGCTTCGATTATCGAAGGCGATAGTGTCCGATTTCCGACGCGGGCGCCTCAGTTTCGTACAACCTCGGAGCTGGATCGAAAAAACAACATCAATAAAGAGCTGTATGGCGGCAGATTGTTGTTCAGGTCGGACTATGG
This sequence comes from Balneolales bacterium, assembly GCA_007131535.1. GTDB lineage: Bacteria > Bacteroidota > Rhodothermia > Balneolales > Natronogracilivirgulaceae > SLJN01. The sequence continues at coordinate 6,714 of SLQI01000160.1, forward strand.
ACAAATCGGCGTGACCGGCTATCGCACCGAGTTTGATCATTATATCGTACGGGGAGGAGGGCTGCATCAGCAGTATGATTTTGAAGGCTATTCCACTTCGGGATTAGGGGCGGACTTCAGGCTGTTTTTGGGTGATCTTATCTGGTTCGGAGAGTTTTCGCGAAGTGAAAACGGCGGATGGGGAATGGTATCCGGGTTGGACTATCCGTTGGGTGATCAAACTGATATCAGCTTTGCATATCGAAACTATCAGCAGGACTTTCAGTCCATATTCGGCTCAGGTTTTGGCGAGGTGTCGGGTCAGCCCGGCAACGAGGAGGGTTTATATGCCGGTATATCACATGACGCTACGGACAACCTGAGTTTCAGCGCCTATTTTGACCGCTTCCGGTTTCCCGGTCCGAGATTCGGAACCCGAAGCCCGACCGAAGGGTATGACTGGCTGGGCCTTGTGGAATATCAGTTTTCACGTAACAAGGAAGTATATGTGCTGGTGCGTAACCGGATCCGGGAGAATGATTATGCGGTTCAGGACGATCTCGGCCGAACGGTGTATGTGATGGGTGAAGATCAGCGCGGCAGCATCCGAACGCAATTTGATTATCAGGTGCACCCGCGGCTCAGGCTGCGCTCCAGAGTCGAATTCTTGCGGGCTAAAGACGCCGGGGCGGATTTTGAAACCGGAATGCTGTTGTTCCAGGACTTTCGCTGGCTGGCTACTGAAGATTTGCGGGTTGATGCCCGAATTACAATGTTTCAAACGGAAAGTTTTACTTCCCGGGTTTTCCAGTTTGAAAACGACCTTCTTTACGTGATGGCCAATCCGGCCCTGTTTGATCGCGGGCAGCGCCAATATATTCTGGTCCGGTACCAGCCTTTTGATTTTCTGGATCTCTACGCTAAATACGGGATTACCTACTATGAAAACCGGCAGACCGTAGGAAGCGGGTTGGACGAAAGTATCGGCAATACCCGAAGCAATTTCGGGGTCCAGGCACGTATTCAGTTTTGAGGGTGGCGCTCACGTCAATTGCAGCCGGGCATATTCAACGGCGATACACTGATTGCCAATGTAGGTAAGACTAGCCGCTTCAGCCATATTTTGGGATACTTCGCTGTGCGCCCCTGGTTGAGTCCATACCACCGGTTTAAGGCCCCGGTCCTGGGAATAGGTGATGATATCTTTAACGGATTCGGGGGCATCGTCCGGATTTCGGAATATCAGGGCGATATCAACCTTAATTTCATGGGACAAGTCCTGCATAGTGGGTAATGAAGGTCTTTCCAGCACCATTTTGTAGTTTGGGTTCACCGGGTGGATGTTGCGCCCAAGGTTCAGTAACCTGCGGGCGATGGAGTTGCTGCTTCGGGAAGTATCCGGTGATGCACCGATGACCGCAATTTCCCTGGTTTCAGACAGTAGCTCTGTCAGTTCCTGGTCAGTCATAACACGCCTCTGTTCAATTTGCCGTCGTAGTAGTAGATGATTCGATTTCATTTAGTTGAAATCATACCGTCAATCTAACATCTTTTTTACACGGATGCGAATTTAATGCGGTGACTGAGCATATGGCCTTCCATTGGTAATTATTTTTATTACCGCGGATTTGTACGGATCTTTTTTGGCCACGGATTGTCGCGGATGCACACGGATTATTTAAAGATTAATAGGTGTCACAACAATTCCGGAACCCAAGTTTGATTCTAACATTAAGCAGATCAAAAGAGCTGCAAAAGTAAGTTCACTTCAAATACCTGTCCAGATTCAATTATCCTGGTGCAAAATAAGAGATGAATTAGCTTTGATCGTCAGAACTAAGATAAAATTGCTAAAACGGAATTCTATCTCCACACCGCTCTGGTTTTGGTTTGATTACCCTAAGTCTCCCACACAGCGCTCATCCATTTCCCAACGGTTAAACGGCGCCTCTACCGACCACAAAAACGGGGCTTTAGCCCCGTACAGGTAGTTTGACATCTATTAAAAAATTCTTCTATGTAGGGATACCTCGGTTTGAGAAGAAGGAAGGATTTGTAGAAGGGGGGGGGGGAGTAGCGGGGCTAAAGCCCCGCGTTTATATGAGGGGAGGCGCTTACCCGTTGACTGAAGTCAACGGAAATGGATGGATGCCA
>SLQI01000137.1 GCA_007131535.1 Balneolales bacterium
CTAAACCGTGTGCAGAGTGTTTTAAAAAATATCGGAACCTGTGACCCGACTTTCTTTCAATATACGTGATAATTTGAAAAGCCCTTCCTAAACCCACAAGAAATGATTGGTTTAAGGATTGGGATGAGATCATATAACCCCTGTGCTTTAGCTTGTGCGAAAATATTTTAAGAGAATCGAGCCGGTTAAATTTCACCGGTTAGGATTTACTTTATTCAATAATGCTCAGGTCTACTTTTGCACGGGGTAGCTGTTAACCCGGAAATAATAATCCCCATGATTCGAATACGATTACAATCTCAGCTTTTTTCTCTGACTATCACATTGGCTCTAATCTTCATAGTAAGTATTTCATCGGCTGTCAGTCAGGTAAACCCGATGTTTATCTGGAAGGATGGATCGGACAAAATCAACTCAGCCGGAGTTTACGGCTCAAAAGGAGTCTCAAGTCCATCCAACATTCCCGGAGGCCGGGAAGGAGGCTTAACCTGGTATGACGATGACGGGCGTATGTGGCTGTTTGGTGGCCGGGGCTACGATGCAAACGGTGATTTTGGCCTGTTGAATGATTTGTGGGTCCGGGATCCGAATAACGGTACATGGACCTGGGTGCACGGATCAGATGAAAACAACGAGGCCGGATCATTTGGGTCGCAGGGTACAGCCCATGCCAGCAATGTGCCCGGTGCCCGGCGGGCCAGCATATCCTGGGTGGATGACGACGGCCGGTTGTGGCTGTTTGGCGGAGAAGGACTCGATTCCAACGGAGATTCCGGGGAACTTAATGACCTATGGGTTTGGGAGCCGGATGCCGAACATTGGATCTGGATGGGCGGCTCGGACGAAGTAGACCAGGCAGGCACCTATGGCACCATGGGAGAAGCTCATGAAAATAACATCCCCGGCGCCCGGCGGGATGCCGTTTCTGTGACGGATAGCGACGGCCGATTTTGGCTGTTCGGTGGTAATGGCTTTGATATCGACGGGATAGAAGGCAGACTTAACGACTTGTGGGTCTGGAATCCGGATACAAAAGAGTGGACCTGGATGGGTGGCTCGGACACCAGGGATCAGTCCGGTACCTACGGAACAAAAGGTACAGCCGATACAGATAACGTACCGGGTGGCCGGTTGGGCAGCCATGCTGTAATGGATGCGGATGATCGGTTGTGGCTGTTCGGAGGATTCGGTTACGATACAAACGGCAACTCCCATAGATTGAACGATCTGTGGATGTGGAATCCGGATACTGAAGAGTGGGCCTGGATGGATGGGTCGGACCAGGTGTTCCAGGGCGGAGAATACGGGACTAAAGGCAAGCCCGACCCGGATAACGTCCCGGGCGTCAGAAATGCCGCCATTTTCTGGATGGATGCCGACGGCAAGATGTGGCTGTACGGTGGCATCGGCCTTGATTCGGACCAAGCCTCAGGAAGGCTGGGGGATTTGTGGAGCTACAATCCCAATACCGGCATGTGGACCTGGATGGCCGGCCCGGATTATGGAAGGAATGACGGGGTCTACGGCACGCAGGGAGTAGCGGATGAAGAAAACCTCCCGGGCGCCAGAAATTCAGGCACCCATTGGATCGATGCCGATGGCTGGATGTGGCAGTTCGGCGGATGGGGTCGCGACATCGATGGAGAAGATGGCAGGCTGGGCGACCTGTGGAAGCTGGAATTTTCTCCTGCAGCGGTGGCAACCGGCGAAGAGGATTCCGGAGTCCGGATTACACAGCCTGAAGAGTCGGCTTTTAATTTTGAAGGGGATATGACCGTGGAGCTGTGGGTGAAACAGCGTGAATCCAATTCCTATCAGGCAGTTTTCAGTACGCAAACAGACGGAGCGACCGATGCTCTGGAAATGTCGGTCCGGGGGGACGGCAGCATTGAAGTACGCAATACAATCGACACCCAATTACGCAGCGAAGAAAATGTGGTCAGCGAAGAGGAGTGGACTCATCTGGCCTATGTGCGAAACAACTCATCAGACCTGTCCCAGACCCTGTATGTCAACGGAGAAGCAGTAGAACTGGTGACCGATGATCCCCAGCCCGTATCCAATAATAGCGATGACATTCTCTTTGGAAACGGTCAGAATTACAACTACCCATTTGACGGTTTAATAAGTGACCTTCGCATTTGGGAACGATCCCTGGATGAACAGGAAATCAGAGATCGACTCTTTTTAAGTCCGGAAGGCAGCGAAGACGGGTTGGCCGGTGCCTGGCATACCCGCCGAAGCGGGGTGCACGGTGCAGTCAACCTGTCTGGTACCAAGGCCTACGCGCGTAAAGAAGGCGTGATCACCTACGAAGAGGACTTCCCTAAAACCGGAACTTTTATTTATGGTGATGAAGGTTGGCGCATGCTTGGCAGCCCCTATGGTGAAGTGACTTATAAGGACTGGTTGACTGGCTTGTGGACCCAGGGATTCTCCGGAGCCAGTACAGAACAGGGAGAATCGAATGTGTATTACTGGGATGAGGCAGCACGTGAATGGATGGCACCGGATGACATTGGCAATACTTTCGGAACCGGTGGCGACAATGGCGGACACACCCCCGGCGGGGCTATCATGTACGTTTATGAGGTGAACGCTCAAGGTGAGTCCGAGCCATTTCCAAAACAAATCACTACAGAGAATTTCGAATTAGTAAATGACCATTTTTTCGATCTCTCCTACACCGATACCGGAGTTACTGGTGATGACGGATGGAACCTGGTTTATAATCCCTACCCGGTCGGACTCTATTGGCAGGATATCGTTGCCAGAGGAGATAATGAAGATACTCACAATGCCATGTATTTGTGGGATCATTCGGCAAATGAAGGGCAGGGCGGCTATCTGGTTCATTATGGAGAATCAGTTCCACCGGCACTTCCGGGACATGACCGCTTTGACGGAGTTATACCGGCTTTCCAGAGCTTCTGGGTGAAAGCCGAATCCGAAGATGCCCGGCTCAGAGTCAGCCCGGAACATCATGTCCAAAACCGGAATCTCTACAGAGAGGTTCCGGAAAGGGAAGATAAACGCCAGGTATTTGCATTGGCACTTGAGGGTGAAGGGTTTGAAGACCACGCCTCAATAGTATTTGATTCCGGTTCCGGTGATAATCAATTAATGTTGCCTGCGCTCTCAAGCCTGGAAAACAATACGGCTGAATTGACCCTCTCCCATGATAACTCCCGGTGGAATGTGATATCAGTAAATCCGGAAGAAGTGGAGTCGGAAGTAACTTTTTCTTATCAGTTTGATGCCAACGTTCCGGGAGATTATAAACTTGAATGGCCTTCGATTGATGAATTTGGAAATGATTGGCAGTTTGAACTAACTGACCATGTAACCGGCGATAAAATCACCCTTGAAGAGGAGGGGAGTTATTCGTTTAAGGTAGATGCTGACTCAAGTCTGAAAGCTACGGATGAAGCCGGGATGCAGCCTGGCAATCCGGCAAGCCAGGAAGCGGAGGATGCTACGGGCAATCGTTTCAGCATCCGGGTAACCACCGGTGAGACTACCACTTCTGAGGCTACTGCTGAATTACCGGGAGAAATTGAACTTGATCAAAATTACCCCAATCCGTTCAATCCGTCTACGGTCATAGGCTATCGTTTGCCGGAGGATGCCTCACAGGTAACACTGGAGGTTTACAGTACACATGGCCAGAGGGTAGCGGTACTGGTAGATGAGCCGCAAAATGCCGGGCAACACGAGGTTACGTTTGATGCGTCGCATCTCTCAAGCGGAGTCTATACGTACCGGCTTGTCGTAGATGGTAAAGCCCTGACGCGGACACTTACCTTCATCAAATAATACAGCCCTTTGTTTCGGTATCCGGTTCAGATTCAAATAGCATCCTTGCGCCGGATACCGGTTAAAGCCTGTGCTAATTCAAGCTGATAACCGGTAAAAGCAAAAATATAATTTTGAATTATTACTGTTTAAAAATCATCATCTTATGATATATTCGATTCGTTATTTCATGGTTCTGATAGGTCTGTCGATATTGCTATTCGGAAATCTGCAAGCACAACCTACCAAACCCGGTGGTCCTGATCTGGCAATTCCCGGCACTCCACAGTTGGTAACCCCTGATAGTGGTGCGGCGGATGTGAATCCCGACCCGCTGCTGGCATGGGAGGAAGATGAGTTCGCATTAGGCTATGAACTGCAACTTGCTACAGATCAGGAGCTAAGTGATCTTTTGGTTGATACAACCGGTCTTACAGATTCAGAGTTTCAGGTTGATGAATTGGAGGATAATACGTCGTACTACTGGCGGGTCAAAGCGTTAGGTGATACGGTTGATAGTGATTGGTCTGAGGCATGGAGCTTCACTACCAACACATCAACAAATGCTGAGCAGGATCCGGCTCTCCCTGCTGATCTGAAGCTGGAGCAAAATTATCCGAACCCGTTCAACCCAACCACGGTTATCAGCTATTATTTACCGGAAAATAGCGATGTCACCCTGGAGGTTTTTAATATGCTCGGCAAGCGAGTTGCCACATTGGTTTCAGAACAACAACAGGCCGGCCGCCATGAAGTAATTTTCGATGGCTCAGAGCTTACCAGTGGTAACTACATTTACCGCATCCGCGCCGGAGATTATTCCGAAGCGCGGCAAATGATGCTGGTGAAATAAAAACTGTTCAATGTTTGAATCTATGCAAAGCCCGTCTGAGGGGCGGGCTTTTTTACAGCTGATCTTACCAACAACGAAAACTTCTGCAATGCCCGGCGGATTTCTTGAGAGCATGAGTATGCAACTGCAAAACTTGCCGGCAGATGATGTTGTGCTATCTGCAATTAATGGTCGGTTTTCAGAAAAAAAGCGGGCAGAACCATGATCTGATTTCTGATGATTTTTCGATTAGGTTGATACAAAGAAAATTAATCTCTTACATGTAATTCGAGTGGTAGGTCCATAAAATCAAATAAGATATGTTAAGACCACTCTGAAAAAACTGATTAGATCTGGTATATAAGCCAAAAGCAAAAAATCCGGATGTAATGCTCCCGACAATAAAGCTTAAAATGATGGATGGCTGTACCAAATAGAAAAACAGGTTCACACTCAACCTGATTCCTGAAAATGGATATGAAAATGTAAAGCCAAATGACATCCACTTTTTAGGCAAGTACTGAACATCAGTTCCCTGTCGGTTTTTAGAGTGGTCAGTTGAAATTTAAAAAAACAGACCCGTTATGAATTGCACAATTCAACTCAAAAAAGCTGTCAAACTTAACGTTTTTGCTTTTGCTATAATGATGGTTTGCCAAACAGCTGAAGTTAAAAGCCAGACTAACCATGCTCAGCTTCCGGAAATACATAAGGATGACCGGGAAACGCTGAGCGATCAGCCCGGTGCCGGTTGGTATTTCTATGATTATTTTCTCGGAGTTGAGATGATGGAAGGTTTTGAAACCCTGCACATGTCTTCCATTGATACAGATTCACAGGGAAATATTTGGGTAATCGGGGGTGGAGAAACTACCGACGGTAATTTTGAAGGCCGGTTGTTCCGCTATCAGGACGGGGAATGGGATGTAGTAGATGATTTTGAAATTGCTTCGGATGCCGGCACAACAAAAAGATCCCTGCCTTTAAATGTGGTTTCCTCTTTGAATGTATATTATTCGGACGGATATAACTTAAGGCGGTATTCTCACGGTGATATAATTGAATACACTCCGGAGGAATCCGGTTTGCCCGAGCCGGAATACGATGATGAAAGGATGGTAGATATTGTCCGGGATGAAGAGGGAACTAACTGGATGCTGTACAGCTATCCGCGTGTAGTATCGTTTGGCGATCCGGAGGAGGAATACGAGGTGTACGATCATGAAAACAGCGGAATACCGGAGCCGGTGGATGATGAGTCCGGCATAGGGACAGAGCTGCCGGCACAACATCTTGCCGTAACCGGGGATTCGCTCTGGATTACTACCCATCGGGATGGCGACGGTCTCATCCGCAAATACGACAATGAGTGGACAGCCTATACTGCTGAAAATTCGGCACTGACCAGTGATCTGGTCGTGTCACTGGTAACGGACTCTGAAGAATCACTCTGGATCAGTACACTTCCGGGTGAGTCCGGTGAAGGGTCACTTTCAAACCTGACAGACAGCGAGTGGGATGTGAATACAACGGCCGACGGGCTGCCGTCGGAGCAGAACCGAGTGCATGCGATTGAAGAAGAGGATATTATATGGGCTTCATTTGGTGGAGGCGAAGATCCCGGCTACGGATATCTTGCTGAATATGATGACGGAGAGTGGACAGTCATTGCTGAAGAAGATGAGTTTTTTCAGTATCTGGCATTCCTTACGATAGACGATCATGATCATCAGAATAAGTGGTTGTCGGGCCATTTTAATGTGATCAATGCCGGTGTGGGGAGTTTAAATCAGGTGTATGTACAGTTTTCCAATGTACCTGATACCGAAACGGTTTTCGACGGGGGAGCCAAAGTATCTATAGGTTGGGAATCCGGGCGTCGGGTGGAAAATGTAAGTATCAGCTACTCAAAGGATCATGGTGACAGTTGGGAAGAAATTGAAAGCGGCCTTGAGCCGGTAGAGTCTTCTCATGATCTGGAGCTTCCAACACCCGAAGAACCTGAAAGCGAAGTGGTAATTAAAGTATCCGCCGAAGGGTATCAGGATGTAGCGGATGAAGCGGAACCGATTACGGTTTTGAACCCGGAGGAGCCGTTTTACCACTTGCGCCGGGAAGAGTCTGACGGATCGTATCAGTTGTATGATCCTCTGGTTGATGGTTGGCAAATGCCTAATCAACAGAGTGTGATGTGGCCGGAAGAGAAATGGAGCGAAATTGAATATGAAGGTCCGCTAAACTGGCTGTTGGGAGGTGAGCCTTCGGAGTTTCCCAGTTTTAACTCGCTCGTTCGCGCTTTCGGAGAAGACAATACTATTGCCGGCTATACTCCGATTTTCGACAATATCACTCCTACCGTTCGGGCATCGGTTTTATGGAAAATTTTAACCAATCAAGGTTTTGGCGGCGTATGCCATGGATTTGCTGTAACGAGTTTGTTGGCATTTACCGACGGCCAAGGTGTACTGGATGCCTCTATTGAAGAAGATCACCTGTTTGACCAGGAGGTGAACAATGAGATCCGGGAGATGATAAATGCCACCTGGGCACAGCAGTGGTCGAGAGATCACTTTATAGAAACTTTTTTAAGTACCCTTAACGAGGATCTTTTACAGAATCTCGCTGAAAAAGATGATATTGAGTTAGATGATATTCTTGAAACCGATCTCGTTTTTGCGCCACCATCTCAAACACTTGAGGATATAAAGCAAATGCTGGATACGAAAACAGATGAGAAATATCACCGGGCATTACTTTTATTTCCCGAGGGTGATATTATGGCCGGTCATTCGGTGGTGGTATACAAAGCCGAACAAGATGAATCTGACGAAGATTTATGGCGATTGCATATCCATGACAGCAATTTTCCCGATGATGATGATACCTATGTACAAGTTGATCTTGATCAGGATTATTATTTTTATGAAGAACCCAGTAATAACATTCGATTTGAAGGCAGTCATGGATTGTTTTTGAGTGATCCGGTTGATGGCTATATCTCTTACTCTCAGGTGCTTAAAGAACACCACACAGAGGGTACTAACGAAGATGACCCGCTCGAACAGATTTCAGGCCTTGAGGATATCGGGTTCATGCATACTTTTTTTAGCAATGAGCACGGGCTAACCATCACTGATGAAATGGGCAATGAAACTTCACTTCAGGATGGGATTTCTACCACCGATATCCCCGGTTCGCTTCCGGTAGTGCCGCTCGTGGGTGGAGAGCATGATCCGATCGGTTATTTTCTTGCCGATGTGGAATATGATGTGGAATTGAATTACTCTGATAACGGCGAGGGCAAATTCCAGGCGTTTTCAGCTGATACGATTTACAGCTATCGCAATTACGAGGGCGACCCCGAGTCTCCTGACCGCATGCGATACGGCAACTCGTTTAAAGTTTATGGCAACGACCATCAGTTTGACATGGAAGTAATAAATGGGGATGAAAACGAAGAACGAATGTATGCCTTGCGGGATGTCAATGCAGCCGAAGAGGACTCCATTGATTTCAACCTGGATGACGGTGGTTCTTTAGCTGTGAATAACTACAACGGAGCTAAACAAGTAGATTTGGAGCTTCGCACTTATTACTCTGATGAAGGTTATTTTCTGCATGAGGGAATTCAACTGGATGGATCCACCGGTTATAAGTTTGAAGTGCAAGAGTGGGACAATCTCGAAGAGCAGCAGGTAACCATGCATATCGATACCAATATGGACGGCCGGTATGATGAATCAGAACGTCTGGAAAGTACTACGACTTCCGGCAGTATGGAAGATCAGCCAGACCGGCCGGAGGAGTTCGGTTTGGAACAGAATTACCCCAACCCGTTTAACGCTGAGACAACCATTCAATATTCACTTCCCGAAGAAACCCATGTAGAACTTGCCGTCTATGATATTTTGGGCCGTCGGGTGGCAACTTTGGCAGACGAAAGACAAGAAGCTGGTTATCACGAGGTGAATTTTGATGCAAGTGAGCTTTCAACCGGTACCTATATTTATGAAATTCGTGCCGGTGAGTTCTCACAGTCAAAGCAGCTATTACTTGTGAAGTAAACGAAATGCTTAAATAAATATCCGGGCGGTTCGGTTTGAG
>SLQI01000008.1 GCA_007131535.1 Balneolales bacterium
ACGATTTATTGATTCACCACTACATCCATTACACCGAAAAATTTGTTGATCGGCAGGAGCTTCGGTGCAAGAGGCAGTGTACAGGAGGGCGGCTATGACAAGAAGGCGTTTCATGATTTATGGATTTAGACACCTGTTATTTTTTAATTTCAATTTATGGTAACGTTCTTAAATGCCAATGTAAAGCTTTGGGGGGCATCATCTTTTAATACCACCAACTCCCCTTCGCTGGTCATTCCTCCGACATACCCGTCAATTTTTACCTGACCCTGATACTGCAAATCACCACGGGAATAGACCGCGATGTAGTTGTCTAATAAGATGATATCTCCGTGATCAACAAATTTTTCGGTGTAATGGATGTAGTGGTGAATCAATAAATCGTCATGGCTGTAAAGTGCGGCGGTACCGCTTTCATCATATTTCATGAAATCAAAAAAAGAAGCATCTGCCCGCTCTCTGAATTGATCACTTAAATTAAAACTTTCCGGTATTTCGGTGGTGCGATGTTTGATTTCAAAGTTTAAGCAGGATGATACAAGTATGCTGCCTGATATAGCCTCCGCTTCCATCTGATACGCCCCATAACCTGAATCTTCAGACGAAACAAATCAGCCGGCATTTGAAAAGCTATGCTGCCTGAAATTCAGTAGCGACAATACCCCCGTAACAAGGAAAAAGCTCAGCAAAAGCCAACTCGACAACGCTATGTGCTCAGCTCCCACAACCGAAGTTGCGGTTACAAAGATGAGTCCGGCCACCGATGAAACCATTGCGATGACATTATATGCTCTGCCTTTATAATTATCAGTAATGCGCATACCCATTATAAGCACGACCACAATGACAGCTGCGAACACGAGAAAAGCAATCAGACTTAAATTCATTTTTATTAACCTCCTGTCACTTTATTGGATTCAGCAAATCGATCAATCCGGTAAACTTCTCAGTATTATAAAAACATAAGTTATTTCAAGCTACTTTAGTACAAGATGAAGCTTTCTATGCCATTCTATTAATTTTAATCATTTTCTACATTTCTATTTTCCTTTCTTTTTCCCCCACTAATTGCAACTTTCACGGATTTTGGATCAATTAGAAAAGCTGGGGAGTAATGCAATATTACATCTGTTTCCACCATTGGTCATCCCGGACGAAGCCTGTCCCGACCAGAGTGGAGGGAACGTAAGGAGGAGATCCGTGCCACAGGTGGGAAAATTTATAACTTTTTATATATTTACTCTATTCGGCGGCTCATGTGTTTAGTACCTTCGTACTGCATATTTTTATTTACCAGCACAAATTACCGAGGCCCTACAGCGATTCCACCCCTACAATCTTAACCACCGGCAGCTCCTCTTCCTGCACGCCGTAGAGACGATGATCTCTTACCGCGTGAGCTTCAAAATGCTCCGGGGCATAAAACCGGAATTCCGGCTCACCCTGGTCATCCACCACCATCCATTTGTTATGCGGGGGTTCCTCCCGATACAGATTGATCCAGTATCGGCCGGATTCATCAACCATCATACTTTTAACGACCGGTTTGGTCTCCGGCAAGTGCGCTGATGCGTATTTATAAAATTCTCCCTCTGAGTCATAGTCACTCAGAGCCGCATCCCGGTCAGCTTCTGTTACCTCGTGTGCCGGAAGTTTTAAGTTGATCTCCGTGGTGTCGGTATCTCCGATCGTAAACCGGATGATGTTCAACTGCTCATTCCAGTTGTAGTATACGGTTCCATCCGGGGATACGTGAATTTGCGGGTCTTTTCCCAGCGGCCGGGCTCCTACCAGCATGGCGCCATTGCGCCGATCAATCATAAACTCTCGGGCTGAATGCCGGTGCACCTTCTCATCCAAAACCTGTCCGTCGCGGTCAAGAAGCCGCAAAATTCCATAGTCCGGGTCTCCCTCTTCCGGCTCAACCGCCTGAAATGCGGGAGAGTAGCTGGTAACAATCCGTTCATCATGCAACACAAATGCAGAATTCGGTCCTGAAAGATTGGGATCTTCCACCCCTTCGTGTGTAAAACTACCTTCGTAGGAATAGGTGTTATCTTCCTCCCGTTCAAACCAATTAAAACGTGAGTTGAACCGGTCGAAAATCAGCAGCCGGTCTTCATGAAACTGCGAAAACCCCAAACCCCCAACTTCGCCGGGTCCGGCCCCTTCATTGATGAGATTCCCCTGAAACTCCCCCTCCCTGTCGAAAAACAATAGTTGATTCTCCCTCGGCTGGGATACGGTAAACTCTCCGCGGTCATTCACAATGAGATCAAAAATATTCCCGAAGAAAAAATCCTCGCCGTCGGTCACGGTCAGCTCCACCCGGGCATCAGCTTCGGGCAGCGTAGCCGGATCAAACCACTCAGTTGTTTCCGGTTCACTTTCAGAGCAGGAAAGAGTCAGCAGGGCAATCCATAAAAAACAGGCGGTGATGCGTTTCATAGGCTTCCACTTACATGAATATTTTTAAGTTGGAGGCATTATAAAATAGTATTTCGATAATATTATAAAAATGTTTTGTTAATAAAAGCTCAACAATATCCAAATCGACACAGCTGCTTTCTCTGCGCCGCCATCGTAATTGCGGTTACAAAGATGAATCCAACCGCCGATGAAACCAACGCGATGATATCATATACGCTTCCTTTGTAATTATAAGTAATGCGCATACCCGTTATAAGCACAACTAACACGGCTACTGCAAGCACAAGGATAGCCAGCAGATTTAAATTCATAGTTATTCAATCCTAATCACATATATAAAGATGTTAGGTGTTCTTTGCTTTCTATTTCAAAGATTTCACTCCGTAGTTTGGAGTACGTAGTATTGCCGTCATTGGATTTTGATAGAATAAGAACCGATTCTCTTTATGATGGACAAATCGATCGACACTAATAGGTAATTGTTCACTCCTTACAAAACCTCCGGATTCGATAGCATAATAATTAATCGATTAGGGGCAACATTTATTCAAACCTGCTTAAGGGCTATCCAAGTGGAGCGTAGACCTGCAGTTGATAAATGTAAATCGGTTTGTGGATTAAATACAGTACAGGTTATTGTTTGACCGATACGCTCAGCATTCACTTAAACTGATGGGGATATTGACGGCCAGTCCACCATCTGAAGTTTCTTTATACTTGGAGTTCATGTTCTGCGCGGTTTCCCACATGGTATCAACTACCCCATCAAGAGATACTTTGGCATCTTTTGGCTCACTTTGCAGGGCAAGATGGCAAGCGGTTATGGCTTTAATCGCGCCCATGGCATTACGTTCTATACACGGGATTTGCACAAGGCCTCCAATCGGATCACAGGTCATCCCCAAATGATGCTCCATAGCTATTTCTGCGGCCATCAAACATTGATCCACCGTTCCACCCAGGCATTCAGTAAGGCCGGCTGCTGCCATAGAAGATGAAACACCTATCTCAGCCTGACAGCCTCCCATAGCTGCAGAAATGGTGGCCCTTTTTTTGAATATGCTCCCTATTTCTGATGAAGTGCACATAAACCGAAATACCACATCCTGAGAGTAATCATTTTTAAATGTTACCAGATATTGTAGTACGGCAGGTATCACTCCGGCTGCTCCATTGGTCGGGGCCGTAACAATTCTGCCGAAAGAAGCATTTTCTTCATTCACAGCCAGTGCAAAGCAGCTTACCCAATTCTGGATGTATGAAAAGTCCTGACCACCCTTTCGAATCACCTCACTCCATTCCTGATAATTATCATAGCTTTGTTCAGGTAAATATCTGTTGTTAAGCCTCGCTGCCCGTCGCATCACCCGGAGACCACCCGGAAGGTATGTCTCCGCAGTATGACATCCACGATAGATGCAGTTACTCATTACATTCCAGATATCCATAACGGCATCTCTGGTCTCCTGTTCGCTTCGCCAGGATTTTTCATTTTCAAGCACGATGCCTGAAATCGGAAGACCCGTTTCATTACAATAGGACGAAATATCAGCAGCTGAATTGATAGGGTAAGGAAGGAGAACATCCTCTGATTCGGAGCGATCATCTTCACCTTCCTGAACAACAAAACCGCCGCCAACTGAAAAATAGGTTTCTTTTTGAAGGGAACAATCATCAAACTCACATAAGAAACGAAGACCGTTCGGGTGGAACGGAAGTATTTCATCTTTTAGAAATATCAGATGTGCATCCGGATCAAACTGTATGGTTATTTCACCTGCAAGTTGTAATTGTTTTTTTTGCCTGATGTGGCTTACCGTTTTTTCAATCTGATCTACATCAACCGTTTCCGGATCATATCCGCTCAGCCCCATGAGAATAGCTACATCTGTTCCATGACCTATTCCCGTTTTGGCAAGTGACCCGTATAGCTGAACCTCAATCCGTTTTACTTGTTCAGTTTTTTTACTAATTGCCTGCAGGAATGTCTGTGCAGCTTTCCACGGACCAAGGGTATGAGAGCTGCTCGGTCCGACCCCGATCTTAAACATGTCTAATACAGAAATGGATTCCATAGGGGAATAGGGGAGTTCAGCTTATAGGAGACTTATTATTTCAGATAACGGTTTTAAACATAAAAAAACTGGAAAACTAATTCCGGCAATGAGCATAAAAAGAAACGGGTGCCAGAAGACTTAATGTAAACTGCATTTAAAACTCCGATTTCTTATAGCAATACCACCAATCAATTTGCCAACTTTTTCCTTATACAACTGATTTATGTAAGATCTTACTTTCTTTCAGTATCCCATATTTTATGGATGATCTTCCACTGTCCGTCAATTTCCAGTAGCGATAAATAGTCCGTAAATATTACCTGGTCATTTTCGAGGTTAATTTTCACCACGGCTACTTTTCCATGATGATGTACATCCACAATTCCTCCTTCATACCGGGGAAAAGAATCGGCATTTTCCCTGTTTCGCTCAATCAATTGGATGAACTCATCGCGATCAAAGGTTTCATAATTACCTTCAACATAGAATCCCGTCATATTCCAATCCTGGTGAAACGCCTTATCAATTTTCGATTTATCAGCATATTTAACACCATCGACATAAAGTTGAGTTGTTTCACGAATAGCATCTTCATCATTAGCAGACATACCTTTATCCGTTTTTATTGAATTGGATTGAGCCGGCAGTGATAATAATGAGGTAACTGCCAACAGTACTAAAAGTCGGAGGGAAATTTTAAAACTATTCATAGATATGATGATTCATGGGATCTCCGGTATTTCCGGAGGGATAAGGTACATTAACAAAGTTTGCAACTGTTGATGCGATATCAGAGATAAATACCGGCACGGTGGAATACCCTGCCGGAATATCCCAGCCATACCAAAGTAGTGGCGCACGTACGTCGTAACTGTAAGGAGAACCATGGGTTGTACCCAGAGATCTGCTTGAGGTAAACCATTGCGGCTTAACCCAGTATATCACATCACCCGATCGTTGTGCATTATACCCTTTTTGAGCCCTTTGTTTCAGTGGATCAGTAAAGCTTGTGTTCATAAGGGCATCAGCTGTAACAGCACCGTTAACTCCCTCTACCTGCTGCATAAATACAGCTGCATCCCGTTGCACCTGTTCAAGTCTTACATTTTGCTGCCTTATAAGATCGCGGTCAAGAAAAATCTGGCGGCTTCTGACAGATGCCACCGGGTCAAAACCATAAATTTCTTCAAGTCGCTGTGAAAGTGCCCTTGATGCTTCACTGCGATTGTAGTTACCTGTGGGAATATTCAGATCCCGTAAATATTCAGGGTTATGCGCTGCTCCGTGATCGGAGGTGAGAAACACCAACACGTTTTCCTTTCCGAAATGTTCGTCAATGTAGTCCAGAAGGCGGGCAATTTCACGATCAAGTCGAATGTAGGTATCCTGAACTTCTTTTGAGGCCGGCCCGTATCTATGCCCGATATGATCAGGTGAGGATAAAGAAATGGATAGCAAATCCGTATACTCATCCCGGCCGAGCTGCTCGCCTTCAATGGCAGCATATGCCATTTCAAAAAGGTATTTGTCACCAAATGGTGAATTGGCTACAATGCGATTCCCGCTTTCTTCAGCATAAGCAGGGAGATCATGGGGAAATACCGGGCTATCCTGGCCTCTGAACGTTCCTTCATACGGGTTATCATCTTCAATGCTTTCAGTGTAGGTTTCTATCGGGTACAATGTTTCCCAAGGCTGACTTACATACTCAGCAGGAAGATCCCTTTCGTTAAATTCTTGAACCCAATCGGGAAGTTCGTCGTGATAATACGTACTGGTAATCATCGTAGCTTCTCCGTAATCGAACCAATACGCATCACCTGTGAATCCACCGGGGAGAATGGACCCCCGATCCTTAAGTGATAAGGCAACTGCTTTAGAATGCATATTATTATGCAATCGAATCTCATCGGAAATCGTGGAGCTTAACATCAATCGTGGAGACATTTCGCCTTCATCAGAGTCTGAGCCTACCGTTGAAACCGATGCATCTTCGGTAACATAAGTTCGCCCCCCGCTTTCTCTTAAATACCAACTATTGCCGATTATTCCATGAACGGCCGGAGTTGTCCCTGTAAAAACCGATGCATGCCCCGGCCCGGTAAAAGTTGGCATATAGTCAAATTTAGCATTATCAAAAGAAAATCCCTCATTCACCAATCTTTTAATGCCATCATCACCGTAATGATCCCAATACCGGTATATGTAATCATGCCTCATCTGATCGACCACAATACCCACAACAAGTGCCGGAGTTTCATAGTGCTCGAATTTGTTTTCACCTGTATTGCAAGATTTAAGAATAAAGACTGCAAGTATTAATGCAAGCGCTACCAACTTTGTATTGATCACCTTCATATATCTAATCATTTAAAACTTGATTTTCATCTGCGTATAGACTCAGAATTCGAAATTGATGAATGCTTCTTTTTTCAAAAGGATGACATTCATCAATTCCGGTATGTAATTTATAAAGTACTATGTTTCCATTCCTATTCAGTTCGGGTAAGCGGTGCATCTTTCGGCCTAGCCAGATCACTAAGCTCGAGTTTTTCATGATCCTTAAGTATACCTGACATAGGACTGAAAACTGTGAAACCATCCGGGCTATCTCTGCTTCCACTTGCTCTGTGAATTCCGACCAATGCGACAGGATTCGTTATGTTATCGTCATCAATTTGATCGGGTTGCAGTTTCTTAAACACAGGAGAACCGCTTGTTCCCCCACCAGACGAGCCATAATCAGCTCTGGTTTGACATTGCAATACGATTTCGTGTCGACTTCGTCGGCTATCATAACAAGTTCTTATGATCTCACCTGAGGTCCACCCTGAATTTCCGCCTACTTTGTGTACCTTCTTCCCCAGAATAATTTCAATTTCGTGGTCAACTACGGTGAATACCGGATCATCCTGATCAATTTCCAGTGAACCATCTATCAAGAACTCATCACTTACCTCGGTGGTTTTAGCTATAAGGCCTAATTGGCGGGGCACATCATCATTAAACTCAGCAATGGCTGAATCACTCCAACGGCACGGCCAGCATTGGTTACCCACTTCAACACAGGCAGAAAGCGTAGCTTCATTCCCATCTATTTCCATCCCGATTCTATCATTAGAGTTATTTCGGTCACCTTGATAATAGATGGTAAAACTGTCCGTGTAACCCGTTCTGGTACAATGAGCGTTAGTAATAAAAACATCTTTACCTTCATAGGTTCCAACAAACCCGATACTGCAATTACTTGAACCATAACTGAGTCTCAGCCCACCTACAATTGGTCGCTGCCGATCTTGAATCGATCCTGATAAATTATCAACCGACCCGGATTCTTCAACTTCGGGGTACTCTTCAATAATTGATACGGCACTGACCGGAATGTTTAACTCTTGCTCGATAAATGCTTTTGCATTCGATATATTTTGTTCATTGTACCTATCCGTATGGATACCGACTACTATTTTGTTTGCGGATTCATCTATATGGTTTGTTAAAACAAAGTCATGCTCAGCGCTTGAGAGCATGTATGCTGTTATTAATTCTCTCCAAGTGGCCAGGTCTTTGAAGGTATAATCAGCTTGCTTAAATCTCAATTCCTGACTCAGAGTCTTAGCCTGAAGATTCTGGTTTAATACTGATGAGGCCTGTGCTTGTTGAGAATCATCTTTAAGATATATCGTATATTTTCCATCTTTATCAATGTAGCTCCCTCCAAATCCAGGTATTTGCTCGCTTAAATCGTGGAGATGACTCTCGGGTTCACGCACAACCCCTCTAAACATTTCGGTCATTTCCTCTACAGAAACCTGAGTAATGTTAGCACTACAAGTGTTACCAGAATCATTGAAATCACTGGTACCAACATTATCTTCCACTTCTGTATAATCATTGCAAGCAGTTACTAAGCTCAAAAGTAATATACTCAAAGCAAACCCGGCATACTTAAAAAGTTGTACCTGCTCATATAACAAGATATTCATAACAAAATATTTTAAATGTTACTATTTAAACATTATTTAATCACTACTACAACAATTAAATCACAACACTTCTAATAACATTTCACAAATAAATCAAAGAAGGTTTTGTTGCTCATGCATGAATCTAAGTCCAACACAGTATTGAATTGTATTGCAGATTTACTAATACATGCCTTGATTTACAAAACCTTCTTTTATGCTTTAGAATAATGACTAATTCATATTAGCCCTAACCCTATCAACACCTTGTATGAGGCAGCCATCAGGGTGTGATTGTTAATTCAAGTGTAGCGTAATTAACCGCAGGTCTAACTTCACCAGATTCATCACCTATCAGGGTGATATATATGACGACTTCATCATCAATATTTTCCTGAATCGGAAATATCTCAATCTTTCCGAAGCTGCTATTGGCAGGTATCGTAGTGGTAGCACTATCAAGCTCAAAATGCTCTTCCAGAATCCCACTGCTGTTTTCGGTATCTACTTCGAATTCTACGGTAATAGGATCCTCCTGGTGTGGGCCAATAAGCTGGATATTTGCTTCATACGGCTCACCTGTAGATGCCGGGTGAGAATCCTCAACAGGGCGAAATTCAATTTGTAAGTCACCATCATAGACGGTTTTGGTATCGGGCAGGCAGCTTGAAAACAACACTATCGTCAAGCCAAACACCATCAAGTGTATTAAAAGTCTGTACATCATTGTCTTTACTCTTTATGGAGTTATAAATTAGATAGTAATACAATCAGAAAGGTTAGTATCCCGGGTTCTGATTAAGATATTCGTTGTTTTCAACCTGTGTACCCGAAAGGGGTGCTAAAATCCTTATATCATCATAAGATAAATCCGGAACTGCACTTGCTTCCGGTTTAGGCACGTCCATAGCTCTTCGCTTCAGATCGAACCATCGATGACCTTCGAAAGCAAGCTCCCGACGCCGTTCATCTAATATTTCATCGAGGAGATCCTCGCCGGTCAGCGTGGTTTCATAGGCATCAAGACCACGATGTGACCTAAGCAGCTCCAATGCTTCGATGGCGCTTGATTCATCATCCAATTCATAGTGAGCTTCAGCTTGAATTAGAACCATTTCTGCAACTCGGAATACCGGGACATGATCGGTATTTTCACCCACCGTACCGGTGTATTTTAAGATATACGGATGCCCGTCATCATGAACTACAAATAGATTATTTCGCAGGTCATCTTCTTCATACAATTCAAGCAACTCATCAGAGGGCAAGGTGTCAAACCAGCCGGGAGGTGGATGAGTTAATGCATTGAGGGAACGACTACTGCCGTGAGGTTGATCAAAGGATAATTCAAAAATCGATTCGGGGTTCGGCAATTGATCGAATATATTATCATTGGTTGCATAGTCAACCAGATTTCCCTGGGCATTATCAAAAGCCTGCCCTGCATGATAAAGAGCATCTTCCCAGCGTTCCCAGTACAGGTATAGCCGTGCTAAACCTGCATGAGCAGCTGCTGCATCAGCAAATGTTCGACTACCCCGGTCGTTGCCATCCAGCAAATCGATAGCTTCAAGATAGTCGCTTTCAACCTGCTCATAACCTTCCAGAACTGTACTTCTTGGCAGTCTCTGTGCCTGGCTAAGCCCCAAAGTAGGTTCCGTTCTCATAATCACCCCTTCATTCCATTCACTCTGCATGGGATGATTCGGCTCATAGCTATAGACGCGTAACAATTCCTGGTAACCAATTGCCCGAAGGAACAGGGCTTCACCTCTTAACCGATTCCTGTGAGATTCGGATGTTTCCGTGGCATCTGCCCCATCAATAACAATGTTAGCTTCATTAATCAGTCGATATGCTGTTGACCATACACCTGTTGAAAAATGACTGCCAAACTCATTGATAGCTTGACCACTCATTCTACCGGAGTTGGTTGGATGAAGCTGAGAGTTATCAGCCAGTATTTCTGGTCCGGCAGGAATCCAGTATTGATACAAACTGCTATTTCTCAGACGATCATATGCCGATAGAAGGATCGCATCCATTCCCTCAGCAGTAGTTACGACCTGCTCTGAACTTAGCGCAGTAGTCGGTTCCGTTTCTAATAAACCATCACATGCAGAGGCAACTACCGCCATAACCAGGAATGCAGCACCTATTTTAAAAAAACTTTTAATCTTCATAACTCAGGAAAATTTAAAATTGGAGATTTAAGCCCACTGTAAACTGTTTAGGCTGGGGGTAGTTGCCGGTACCTTGTCCTGTAAATTCAGGATCCCCATGTGGATAGTTTGTCCAGACATGTAGATTTCTTGCCTGCACGAATATATTACTCTGGTCAATACTCAGCCTTTGAGTCCACTGAACAGGCATGAAATAATCCAGTCTTACTTCTTTAAGTCTGATGAAAGACGCATCATTAACAAATACAGAAGAATGGTTATGACTGCTACTTCCAGGAAAGCTGGATGCTTCATAAGGTCTTGGATATTCGGCAATATCGCCCGGCTCTTGCCATTGCCTGTCTTCTAATCGTGCTAATAAGCCTCTTCCTGTTGAAACCATATGCATACGCCGTCCAACAGTTGAATTATATGTAACCTTATCATATTCGAAATTGAAAAATGTTGATAAACTTAAGTTCCGATATGAGAAGGTGTTGGTTAATCCACCATACTTATCTGGTGAATAGGTGCCTAAAACTTGCGTATCCTCACTACGCCGTTGATAGGTAATTTCACCATGCTGATCATACCAAAAAGGTCTTCCATCGGCAGGGTTAATACCGGCAAACTTATTTCTAACCAGAATGTCTATGGGTTCACCAACAATTGTGGAACTCCCAAGCTGTTCTACGCCGTCAACCAGTTCAAGAATTTCATTTTGCTCAACGGTGATGTTAAACTCAGTTGACCAAGTAAAATCATTTGTTGAAATCCAGTAGGCACCGAGTTCAACTTCCAAACCTCTGTTTTGAACCGTACCCGCATTTCTTGTAATACTGGAGAAACCGCTATCAGTAGGCAGCCATGCATTTAAAAGCAGGTTTTCATTCCGGGTGTTGAACCAGTTAACATCGCCATAAAACCGATCCTGCATGATTGCAAAATCAATTCCTATATCCAGTGTGCGAGCTTCTTCCCAGGTTAACAGATCATTTCCAAGCCCTGACTGCCGAAAACCAGTATTACCTTCATACTGCCCTCCGGAACCAAATAATGAACGAGATGCGAAATTGCCGATACTTGAGTTACCAGTAATGCCATAACTCGTTCGCAATCTGAAACGATTCAGGATATCAACATTGTCCATAAAAGCTTCTTCGGCAATATCCCAGCTAAGAGCACCGGCGTAGAAGAGTCCCCATCTGTTTTGAGCTCCAAATCTTGAAGAGCCGTCGTACCGCAAACTGGCACTTGCAAAATACCTCTGGTCGTAATTGTATTCTGCTCTTGAAAAGAAACCGGCAAATTTGGCTTCGGTTGTTCGCCCACCGGCCTGAAAATTTTCAGCAGCCAGATCAAGTTGGGTGATGTCCGGATTCGGGAAGTTTTCTCCCGAAGCTCTAATCCTTTCCTGATGGTAATGCCTGTATTCAAAGCCTCCCATAAGGGTCACCGAATTCTGATTAAACTGCTGTTGATATTCAAGAAGTTGATTGGTATTCATAGATGTTGAAGACCTGAAATTCTCCGTCTTAGACCCACCAGTACTTGCATAGCGAGGCAGGCGAGCTGAAGTGTGCCCGGTGTCTCTGGTCGTTCTATAGTCAAGCCCCCATAAAGACCGGAATGATAAATGAGGAGAGATGTTGTATACACCGGTTAAACTACCTGACAACTGACGAGTTGCCACACTAAAATCATTTACTCTTAGAGAGTGCGGCACGTTAATCCGAATCCAATCATTATGATTCCAATCACCATCCTCGGTATAAATCGGATCAATGGGGCGCTGAGTGTAACCACCGTGGAATGGACTCCTGATATTTGCGCTTCCATGCTGAATTCCACTTGCATTAGAGGATGTCAGGTTCATACGGGATGCGACAGAAATCCTGTCCGAAAAATCATGATCAATATTTGATCGAAAACGCAAGCTTTCAAAATCAGTTCCGTATACCGTTCCCTGTTCATAATCGTACCCTCCGGAAAGAAAGATTCTGGTATTGTCAAAGCCTGATGCGGCAGAGATATTCATCTTATGCAAAGCTCCGGACCGATACATTTCATCTACCCAGTTATATGTTGGTGCTGATTCCGGGTCCCCGTAGATATCTATAGCCAATTCCCTTCTGAAGTCAGGATCTTGACCGCGGTCTTTGTAGAAGTTTACATACCCTTGAATTTGGGTTTCAGTCCAGGTTGGACCGTCCATTACTTCCAAAAGTTCCGGGGTCTCCGTATAGCCTAACTGTGTTGAAACATTGATTTCAGTCTGACCAGCCTGCCCCTGATTAGTTGTTATCTGAACAACACCATTTGCACCTTGAGCTCCATATAGAGCTGTGGCAGATGCATCTTTCAAGACTTCTATACTCTGGATATCACTTGGATTTATACCCGTCAAAGGATTACTTCGTACATAAGATGCACTATTCCCGCCTTGAACCTGTACACCGTCAACTATATAGAGAGGGCTGTTACCAGCATTGATCGAACCCAAACCACGCACCCTCACCTGGGGAGCACTTCCTGGCTGTCCGCTCGTTCCCGTAACTCTAACACCACTCATACGACCTTGCAAAGCCTGATCAGGTGACTGTATTAAAGATTCCCGGATTCGCTCACCTTCAACTCTCGAAAGAGTTCCGGTTTCAATACTGCGTGGCCTTACTGAGAACCCTGTTACAACAAGTTGATCAAGGTCTGCAACATCAGGTTCAAGAGTAAATATGAGCTCTTGCTCTTGACCTGCTATTATTTCTACTGTAGTCGATTCAGGTTGATATCCAAGCGAAGAAATTTCTATGACGTAAGTTCCTTCCGGAATATCCTCTAATTCATAACTACCATCAAGGTCCGTACCGCTACCGATCTCTAATTCACTAATATATACAGAAGCACCAATTATGGGTTCTTCAGTCTCTTCATCTAAGATTCTACCAGTGATTCGTCCGGTTAGCATTTCCAACTGATAATCATTGAACAGTACAAGGTGCCCACTGCTTGAGACCAAATAATTAAGGCCGGTATCCTGAAGTATTTCAGACAGAATATGCCTAAGTGGCTGGTTATTGAAAGATCCAGTTATATACTTATCCGTATAGTTTATCTCGGGGTTGAAATTCAGCCGCAGATCATTTTGAGCTGCTAACTGTTCAACAGCTTTTATTACAGGCTCGCCGTCAAATTCAACAGTTAAAATTTCGCTTAGACTTGCATGATTGCCGGCGGCAGAGAATGCATTTCGCTCAGATTGCTCTGCCATGCTCTGCCCGGATATTGACCAGGGTGTCAAAAGGAACAACAAAAAAGCTATTCCCATACTTGCCATTGTAGGTATTGATATCTTCATAACAATTGGAATCTGTTATTTATAATTTAAGTGCGTTCTTTTTGCACACTATCGGGAGGCACTGGATACTATAATTCTGCCATTCTCTTCTCTGAAATTGAGTTTATGAGAGACAGATGTGATATCAAGTATCTCCTGTAAGGATTCATCCTGATATCGAGCACTCACCTGCTTTTGCATTATTTCTTGTTCATCCTCAATTACGAAGTTAACATCGAATCGACGCTCCAGATACTTGAAGACATATTCAAGTGAATCTTCGTCAAAAAAGATGTCGCCTTCCAACCAACTCAGATACACATCGGTATCTACTCTTTCTACTGCACTTATAGACCTGTCACTTACAACTACCCTTTCATTTTGTTCAAGTATTACCTGTTCTTTTTCTTCTTCATTTAAACCTCTTGCTCTTCGCACCCCAACACTTCCGGTTTTCACAATTATCTCTGATTGGGCACGCTCCGACCAGGAAGCTACATTGAAACTTGTACCCAAGACTTCAATGTCTGCTTCATTAGTTTTGACCTGAAAGCTCAAATCATCACTTTCCACAACCTGGAAAAAAGCCTGCCCATCCAACATTACTTGTCTGTGCGATTGACCGTAGCCACTTTCAACTTTCAGCGTACTACCGGCATGCAAGGTCCCACTCGTTCCGTCTAAAAATTCGAACTCAACATCTTCTCCTCTGTCAGCCGTAAACTCAATTTTTTTCGGCTCTTCCTGAATAACTTCATCAGGGCCAAAAGCAAATTCATCCTGTGTAATCATAAACAGGATCCCGCCTAATCCTACACCTACCAACAAAATTGCGGCGATACGTAACAAGACCTGCATTGATCCTGAAGACTTTTGCCTGAAGTGACTTTCAGCCAATCGCTGAGAACTTGATTGGCCTGAAATATTTTTTCGATTCTCAGGAGCTGCATGAATATGTTTTATTTGAGTCTCCTCGTCGTAAAGCTCACCTATGTTCACCTCTTCTGCAAGCTGGTTCCAGGCTCTTTCAGTATCAAATGATATTCTCCCTTTTGGGCGTACTTCCCAGATTTTCACAATGGATTCGTAATACTTTTTATTCTGTTTCGATTGATCAATCCAGGCTTCAACAGCTTTTCTTTCCTGCTCGCTACATTCATCCGCCAGATATCGGTGTAGCAGCGTTATATCCACCTTTTTACTCATCTTAAATTTCTGTTAATAATTGTTTTTTAGATTTTCTTAATTAACTCGTTCACTAATTAAGACGATCTCAATGCAGCCTACCCTGAAAAGAAAATTTCATTTTTTTAAGCATATTCCCGTTCTGTATTTTCTTTTTTGGTGTAAAGCAAATACGCATTACTCGTCAAACCCTTTTATCACATCCTCTATATAAAAACAAGTTCTTAAGCATTAGCTGAATAAAAATAACCCGAAATTAAATATGTAAGCATCATGCTACAATTAATTTCGGGTTAAGTTTTGTCCTGCTATTACTTCACCAATGTCATGTGCCGGGATTCAACAAAATCACCAGCTTGAAGTCTATAGACATAGACACCACTGGAGAGGTTTTCCGCATCGAATGTAACTTCATAAGCCCCTGCGCTTTGAGTATCATCAATAAGAGAAGCCACCTTTCTTCCGGTTATATCAAATACTTCCAGTGTTACCTGAGCATCTTCAGGCAATACATAACTGATATTCGTGGTAGGATTGAAGGGATTGGGATAGTTATTCTCTAACTTGAACTCAGTAACGACTTCATCTCTTACCGGTTCACTGCTGGTTGTTTCTTCAATCGGTGCATTACGAATGTAAATACTACCGGAGTCACCACCATAGGCTATATAACCTTTACTTGAAAAAGTAATATCCCTAACATCATCTTCAGCATCATCAAACGTATGAAGATGTTCATAGGTTTCTGCGTCATGAATAAAAACACCATCAGCTCCATAAGCTAAAAACTTACCATCCGGTGAAAATACTACGGACTCAATACTTTCACCCCTGTCTTCAGCCTCGTCCAGAGTAATTATATAATCGCCGCTTTCGACTTCGTACACATGAACAACATCAGCGCTCGTTCCATATGCCAAACGCTCACTATCGGGCGAAAATGCCACATGTCGTGCCCATCCCGACCCTTCAAAGGTATGCAAATGAGACCAATCGTCGGTACTGTGCACGTAAGCATTGCCATCACTGGTGCCATAAGCAAGATATTGTCCATCGTTAGAAAATTGTACAGATCGAACCGTCTCATTTGCTACTGTTAATGGCGTTCCTACCTGCTCCCAATCGGATGTTCTGTGAATCCAGATCAAGCCATTTCTATCTCCGTATGCCAGATATTCACTATCAGGAGACATTGCTATACCACGGACGGTTTCAGCCATTTGCAACGTTTGAATGTGTTCAAACGTGTTAGCGTCATGCACGACTGCACTGCCGTCCCGAACTCCATAGACAATATGCTGTCCATCGTGTGAAAAATTAATGCCTCTAATATGATCTTCTGCTATTTCATCAATGGATTCTATAAGATCAAATCCCTCATTCTCATCATTAATCCATAAGATTCCTTCCCGGCTCCCTGATGCGAGGTGCCTTCCATCAGGGGAAAATACAACACTATAAACGGACGTTTCCGACTGGCTCAATGTAATTACTTGTGACCAATCATCATCCTCAGCCTGACTTATTCCGCTCAATGCCAGTAAGCTCACCAGCAACAAAACACTCCCAATTTTGGGCAAATAAGCCATTACACGGCTACTGCTTATCAAATTCTCAATTTGACCGTAATTTGTGTCTTTAATATTCATGACATTACACTTATTTAGTTTTAGTTTAGGTTGCATTTACAACTATTAACAAGACGTGCACTATTTGATCTACCCTGAAAAGAAAATTAACTTTATCTGTATTACTCAGTGATTCCCTCCCCTTTTAAAATGTGCCTCCAATTACTACCAGATCTCTGGGCTTTATTGATTTAATACCCATAAATCGCTACAGCCGAGACTCAAACAGATACTATTTAATCAGCATCATTCGGTTTGTTATAACTTCATTATCCGCCTGCAATCGATATAGATATACTCCCGATGTTATATTTGAACCATCAAAGCTAACCCTGTGAGTTCCGGCATCAACATCAGTGTTTACGAGTGTTTTTATATGCCTTCCAAGCAGTGAGTAGACACTTAATTCCACATAGGTATCCACGGGCACTTGGTATTCAATCTTCGTCATCGAGTTAAAGGGATTCGGATAATTTTGGTTAAGGGCTACTCTACTTGGTATTTCAGAGTCTGGTCCAGTCTCAACTGATGTGATATTCTGCGGGAACGTCGTCCTCCCATCGGAATAAACAACCATTAATTCGGTCGCCGGCAGGTCTTGTTCAGTTGAAAGTTCAGCATAGCCGCTTATTATGGCAATGCCGGTAACATCAGCCTCAGCACCGGTATCTTCTTCAAAAGTATATAAGGGCGAATCGAACCCTGGGCACGTTCCTGTATCATGGTAATTAAACTCAAGAATTCCGGTAGGGAAGTGAACATAATCCGCGGATGATTCACCAAAACTTAAATTTTCTGCATATATATTCCTTTGTTCTCCCCAAACATCTATTGTAGAGTAGTCGGTGACCGAGTGGAAAAATAATAGTGGCAGTTTATCGGCATCATCAGTTGATTTTTGCACTTCAAGTAGCTCTACTCCCAAATCAGTGTGTCCTCTCAGAATGCGGTAACTTTTTTCCACAACTTCTAAATCACCACGAATTATACCTGCATAACTCCCACTCTGCTCGATTGCCAGGTCATCTGAGTAAATAATTTCGTCCGACCCCGCAACGGTTAATATAATCGTAATTTTATCATCGACTGAAATATCGAAAAACTCAGTTGCCTCCTGATAAGAGAAATCGGCAATAACAGGATCCCCATCAGAAGGGCTCTCATTCAAGTAAACATCTACATTAATAACTGCCGGATCAGCTGAACTATGCACCAACTGCAGTTCTGCATATTCAGGTTGCTCTTCTAATTCCCCCAATTCCTGGTTGGCATATTTCGAGTTTTTTTCAAAAGAATTGGAACCTGCATCAGGTGTTATAGCAATCGTAGCAAATATAATTATTGATAGTCCGGTGATACGTAAACGTCTGCTATACAAGCATGTGACTTTAATGACTTCTGATATTCCGTAATTATACCAAAGTTTATTAGCGGTAGAGTATATTTTCATATCATTTCCGTTTTCAAAACCAGTATTAATATTAATCCTTTTGATGTAGACGAGCTCACAGCACTTTACCCTGACATGGAATTTTTCAGAATGTGGAAATATTTAAGCTTGATCAAAATAAGTGAGCTTGATCTATCGGCCCTGAAAAGGCGAACCTTTGCCATGTATTTCTACTGCGTTCATGCCCGCACACTTAAAAATAATTTCAGCCCTGTCTTTGAATTTAAAATGGAGCTGCATGTGTTAAATTTTTGTATAGCAAAGAACAATGAGATTCTGAAATTTACCCCGTGAATGGGCTACTTGTATCAAACACGATAATTAGTTAGGATAGGACTTTCCTTTGTTCAACAAGAATATATGTACTTGACTTGATTCATTCTTTAGTATATACTTTTCAGTAGTTAGCTGTAGTTGAGATCGATAGGACATCACTGATATTCCATATTGCTTATACGCTTTGGAGCAATCAGTTAGGATTTTAATCACTTTTTCCAAATATATTAATCCCAATTAAAGCCTTTTTCAATTATTGATTATACGGGGCATCTTTTTAATATACCATGCATTGCATGTACAGTTTATACAGTTTTTATATTACCGGGATGATGCACCTATCTATCATTTTAATATAGCCAGTTACTTTATCTTTATCTTTACATTACCTCATTATTAATAATTGCCACAGGACTTGACAGCCACTTAAAATCTAAAATACCTTCACAACCTTAACTTAGACCGAATTAATTTGATCCCATAATTACGGCTACGTCACAATGTCTAATAACCAGCAACACCTTGTGAATAAAGTACAAGCAGGAGATGAGTATGCTTTTAAAAAGCTTTTCTTTTATTACTACGAAATTCTATGTAACTACGCTATAAAATTTACAGAAAGCGAATATTTAGCTGAAGAAATCGTACAAGAAGTATTTGCCAATATTTGGGAAAAAAGATGTGACTGGCACCCAGACAATGTAAAAGCATGGTTATTCACCACAACGCATAATAAAGCGCTCGACCATGTAAGGCACCGTCAGGTCAGAGAAAAGAACAGTTCCTATGTTCAAAGTATTTATGACTCTCAGGAGTATGAGTCCCCGGAGCAATCACTCCAAACAAAATACTTCCAGGAAGCTGCTCAACAAGCGATCGCAGACCTTCCCCCAAGATGTCGTGATACCTACATCCTACACCGGCAGGAAGGGTTTTCTTATTCAGAAATTGCCAATATAATGGGAGTATCTTTAAAAACCGTAGAAACGCAGATCTCCCGGGCACTCAAGCTACTCCGTGAGCAACTTAAAGATTATCTGCCTTTATTATCTTTGTTCATGCTCTTGTTCTTATAGCTCTCTTTTACCGTGCTTATATTGAATAACATGCCAGACAAAGAACTGGCCTTTCACCTGACAACCTCCTTCAAATACGCTTCCCTATCGAAGTAATCTGCAAGGTGAATAAGATCGAGCAGTCTAATAATGAACACATGTTCCTGGTTTATCTATTACCCGGAAGAGAATGGACTTAAATTCATCCGGAAATAATCCGATTGCCATTTTCACAGTATAGCTGATTCGATTGCATCCCATCAACCCTAACCTCGATATTCAGTCATTATACGTAATACAAAAATTTAACAGAACTGCATTCGGCTCCACTCCAACAATTTTCACCTCCATCATTCCCCTACATACCCATCACCGATAACTCGCCTCCGTCATTCAAAAGAATACCGGATTCCAGCGGTAAAACCGATAAGTTGTATGAAGCCTCACGTGCCTTTGAGCCGATGTACCAGGAGCTGTCATCTGAGAGGTCGAGCAGGTAGAAATCATAGCGCTGTTCATAAACCGTATCTTCATAGGCAGGTTCACCTACTCGCTCACCCCGGGTTTGCACCTGTATTAACACCATAGAATCATCTGTTAGAGGCTGCATACTTACGAAACTGCCGGGGTCCATTTCAACACGCTTGCGGCCCTGGGCGTCGAAATAAATTGAACTGAGCAAAAACGGGCTGATTTGGTAGCTTTTTTGCAACTCACCGCTCTCGTCGTAAAGATAAATAAATGGGAAAGCATCAAACCATACTACAACTAACTGCTCTGCATTGCTGTATGCCACATTGCCCGTTTGTATCGCATCATACAACACGGTCGGGACATCGGTTTCGTAGGTTTCCCCGAATTGATGCATTGTTTCACCATCTGCATTGAGCAGGGTGATTAAACTTGAACCCGCATCCGGGTCATCTTCCATCGGGTTGAAATTACTGACTACAGCGAGATTTTTATCATCGGTAACAGCGACATTGTTAATGATCTGATCGGTAGGGATGCTCTGGTCATACTCACATGGTTCATGGTCGCATTTATATCTGTCGATCCGCATGTCCTGCATCAATACGTAGAGTTCGTCGTTGTCTTCGGATACCGTAAGATCATACGGCAAAGAGAGCCGCCCGGGCCCTTCTCCGCCCTCTGCAATCAACGTACTCTGCTGCGAGGCCAAATCAAACTGGTGTAATTGCCGGTTTTGAATATCAAGCAGCATAAGTTCGTTGCGGTTCAGGGGCTGTATCTCTCCATAGCCCAAGAACTTATATAACTTATGTACCTCAACGGACTCAGGATCATTTAAATAATTTCGCAAAACACCCAGATTTTCCGGAGGAGCCGGCATATCATCAAAATCGGAAGTGCGATCGATTGAAATATGATCCCGGTCGTGATAAGGCATAGCTTCTTTTTGAGGGTGCAATTCCTCGGAACCCTGCGGTTCTTCGCGTTCGTATGTAAAGATCGGGTCCGGATCCTCTTCGTGCTCCGTACTGCAGCTTATCAGTAAAAAAAACATGACCCATGCAGATAAGCCTTTAGCTGGTATTTGCAAACGTGATAATTTCTCCGGCATAAACATATTCTTTCAGATTAGAAGTTTTAAATATCAATCGGTGCGAGTGAGTTTTACGATTATATCTCTGCTTGCACCGACTGTTCCGACTATCCACCCTTTATCTCTGTTTATAAAATAAACACCCTGTAAGAACTCCATTGGACGATCTCCAAACAACTCAGAATCCGGCGATTCCATAAGAATCATTTGGTAGTCGGCTGCTTGTAGGTTGATCTCGCCATTGTCCTTTCCTTCATCTTCTTCTGAACAGCTTATAAAGATAAAAGGTAGTAGTAACCACAGTTTTGCTTTTGATGACTTCATATTATGAAATGTTTTGTTCTAATAAACTAGCATTTCAGCTTTTCAATATTCCGATTGAGATCTTAGAACATTATCCTCTCTTTTTCAGGCGCCTTACGTTAGCTGTCTGATCTTGTTTCGTGTTAGTTGTTGATTCATATTTTCATCGTTCAACATGCCATTTCGCACCGCCTCCACACCAAACTCTTGCTTGAGCTCTTCGATCTTAGTTTTTAAAACTTCTCTCATAATTGCAGGGTTATGGGTTTCGGTTGATCTATCCTGCGTTTACCCCTGCATCAAAAGATAAATCGGAACAGTACGATCACCGCTCCGAATTGATT
Source organism: Balneolales bacterium (assembly GCA_007131535.1). Classification (GTDB taxonomy): domain Bacteria; phylum Bacteroidota; class Rhodothermia; order Balneolales; family Natronogracilivirgulaceae; genus SLJN01. The sequence continues at coordinate 21,754 of SLQI01000008.1, forward strand.
TTAATTAATCGCTTGGTATGCTAATAAATAATGTTCTTACACGCAACCATTTATGGAATTTATGTTTAGTCAGGTGATGTATCCGATGGAAAAGCGGTGAGGGAATCTAAATTCTGAATGTGCTGGAGCTCGCAAATCGTGCGCCGCACAACGTCAATCAAAATAGCTCCAACTTAGGCTGAGTCGTGTTTTTAGTTGAACTTTGAACCTGGAACCTTGAACTGCCTTTTGGTCTCCCAATAGTAGTAAAAAACAAATCAGACAATTGACACACGAACACAGCTTCCCTTCGGCTGTTTTGATTTTTTATTCATCGCACTTGACAAATGCAGGTAAAACCCAATATATTTGGGTTCTGTAACAATCACGGGTGATTAGCTCAGTTGGTTTAGAGCACCTGCCTTACAAGCAGGGGGTCAGTGGTTCGAGTCCACTATCACCCACTTTTAGAAAGCCTTGTTGCGCAATATGATATAGCGTGACAAGGCTTTTTTTGTTTTGGGAAGGAGAGTCTCTCAGATAGCTGACATGCCGATATACTTGTTCGTGAACTATATAGAAAGGCTTTAGAGCTCATATCTTATAAGAGAAGCTGCATCCTGGCTGATTACGTAAACAAATTGATCATCCTGACTTACGGCGATCTGAAATGCACCTCCGGTATGTTCTTGCAATTTGTAACGGTTTTTAATCCGGCCATTATGATCAACTTGATATACTACAGGTGCATAATCTTCGGTGAAATTGACAATGTTGAGCACATAGAGATATTGACCCGTTACAGCTAAATCGCTGATGTATTGCATATTCAATACCGGGGAAATACCCGACTGTTGATCGAAATAGTAATTTTCGACAAGCTCTTTTCGCTCCACTTCAAAAGAGAAGGCTTTCATCTCCCAGTTCCTGTCGATAAGGTATAGCTTCGGATAGGCCGTCATCGCAACCCAAAGATAATCATCGTTTGAGATTACATTGGCAATATTGGTAAAATAGTCCGGCACTTGTCTGTTTTCAGCTTGCTGAGGGATTTCCTGCATTATCGGCCCCATCTCGGAAACTGGTGAGTGTGTGCTGCCAAGAGAATCCGCCGGTGTACCATCTTTATCAAATGTAGCAATTAACGTCTCTCCGGAGCCCGCCGTAGATGAAACCAGCATATCTTCAAAAACCGTTTGGTATGTAAATGGAAGCTCGCCGGTATCAATTGGATAGCTATCTGCAAAACCGTCTTCAAAGTTAAATTTACTAAATCTTGAAAGCCCCTGGTCAAAAGTGTACAATGAACCTCCGGAAAGATGAAGCGAGTTGATTACCAAAAACTCTCCCGGCCCGGGGCCCCCGGCCCCTAACTGATCTAAAAGCTCACCTTCCGGATTAAACACTTTAAGCGAATAATCCCCATTATCCGCTACAATAATACGGTGCGGATCTTCACTAACAACAAGCTGTCCCGGCTGCAGCAGCTTTTGACTCTCATAATCGACCAAAACCTCATGCTCGGTCAGCGGAGTTGTGGTATACTCTGCGATATCGGTTTCGGTAGACTCGCAGGATATAAGCCACACAACGAGCCCGGTAAGTAAGATCCGTGAATTCATGGTGATTTTTCAACCTCAACTTAATTACTATTCAAGTACGCCCAATATAGTAATTAAAAGTACCGTTTTATCCAACTACTGGTTTTAAATGAAAGATCAGAGAAAAGTGAAAGAGACCTGTTCCGATTAATTCGCAAATCTGAAATCATTAATCTGCAAGCGTAAACCTCTCTGTATCAGCAATAATCTCGTTTCAAAATAATTTAAACTGCCGGTCGAGGGCGTCTCCGCCCCGACCCACTATTACCCCGCGTCCTCGCGGATTTCGATTGACCAGCTTTTTTAAACCGCAAATCTGAAATCGTATAATCTGCAAGCGCAAACCTCTCTGTATTATTAATGATGCTGTTCTTAAACCCGCAGGGTCCCTGTTTGTAGAAAACCCACCTTTCAGTAGACGAAGTGACAAAGCGAAAGAGTGAGACAGAGACAGAGTGAAGGAGGCTTACAGTACATACAGAGAGGGAGCTCTACTCTTAAATCCCTCTCTCCCTCACTCAATCTCTCAGTCTGTTCGCCGCTCAAACTGCCGGTCGAGGGCGCTTCCAGGCCGACTACCTGCGGACCACGCCCCGACCCAATATCCATCCGCATCAATCCGCGGCTCACTTTCCCACTATTTAACCAATGTCATCTTTTTGACTTCCGTAAAATCTCCCGCCTGAATGCGATACAGATAGACTCCGCTGGCAAGGTGGGAGGCGTCAAACTGCACCTGATAGAAGCCGGCTTCCTGCTCATCGTCTACCAGCCGGTGTACCCGGCGACCCAGCACATCATAAATGTGAATCTGAACCTGCTCGCTTTCGCGGAGACTGTATTCAATCGTAGTCTGGTTATTAAATGGGTTCGGGTAATTTTGTTCTAACGCGAACTCTTCGGGTTTTTCTTCGACCAGATCATAGTGGTACAGCTGTTCAACAAGCTCCCCGTCGTCACTATACCCGGTGAAGAGTACGGAAAGAGAATCTTCCTCAGAAAAATCGTGGATGGTTACGTAAAGTTCGGCGAATTGCTCTTCATCGGATTCAGGGTTGGCCGACATATAGGCAGAACTATCTACAGCAACCTGATCCAGCCCGAAAATGTGTGTCATCGGTCGGTCTTCATCAGACGCTCCGGATGATGGCAGTTCACCGGTTTTTACACTATCCGGCTCATAAGGAAGCTCTTTGTTATCCGTCAATGAGTGCCGATCCGTCTGCACCGGATCACCGGAATCATCCGGCCGGGTCACCTCCTGATCACCGCCGGGTCGAGTTATATGCTCCTGGTTTTCAGCAGTCAGGTCACTGGTTTCTTCCCGGTCTTCAGCTTCATCTGCATTAATGTGATCAATCATAAACGACCGGCGGTCCGGATCAATATGACTCAGCGCCATACCCTCCTGCAGACTTTTGACCGAATCGAGCTGCACGGAGTTGGTGTAGACCGCCTCCATACTCCAGTTACGCAGATGACGGTCAACCTGTGGGTTGAATTCCACAGTGGTTTGACCTCCGGAAACAGGAACTTCTATTTCAGATTCTATCCGCCGGATATCCGTGTCAGTTGCCGAGGCTATCTTATCACTACTTTGGCGGGCTCGCTCCGGAGCCGACCAGTGCCATAATCGCGTAAATACGATGAGATCCTGTACCGTTAACTCTCCATCGCCATCTACTCGAATGTGAGGGATTTCCCCTTCGTATGGATACAAATCGGCACTCTTTACATCCCCCTCGCTCCACGCGGATATGTATGAAGCAACGTCATCACTTTCTATCAGACCGGTATTGGTAAAGTCACCCGGTACGCCGGTGGTAAAGGTATGGATATCTTCGTTGGTATCGATATTTCCCGCGGCATCTTCCGGACGAACTGCCAGTGCATATTCGGTTGCCGTTCTCAAAGTATCGATATGGAGACTGGTATCCTGCAAGGCTACCATGGGTGGCGATTCAAAATCCAAATCTCCCGCTTCCGTCAGATAAACATGGTAATCTACCGGCGTGCTGACTTCTTCCTCAGCTTCATCCCACTGAATGATTATTTCATCCCAGTTCTCCAGTTCGGTTACGTAGGAATCGGTATCAAAGCGTGGGGGCTTGAGGTCGAGGGCAAACGGCTCTTCCGGTTCTGCCGTTGCCGTTTCATCAATTATGTTCTGATAATCTACTTCAAAATGCACTTCATCTGATTCAACTGAGTCATGACCTAAATGGTCAAGGGTATGCCAGGTCACTTCCACCCCATCAGCGGGTTCGGCCCAGATCTGCCGGTCGATATCAACATAATCCGGCTCGATTTTTTCCCTGTTTCCGTCTTCAATTCGATAGTAGAATTGCAGCTCTACTTCATCTCCCTCAGCTATTTCCAAATCAAATGTAAAGGATGCCGATTCGCGTTTCACTTCCTGCGGTTCGTTTATTGCCAAATTAGCAATTCGGGAAGTGACATAAGGCATGGCCTCAACAACCTGCTCGTTTACTTCTATGTTTCCAACGGCATCTTCTGCGCGGACTACAAAGTAGGAGGAGGTAAAGTTTTCGAGCTCGTCAATAACGGCCTGGTTGGCCTCTTCCGGATCATCTTCGTACACGATCACCGTATCAACCGGATTTTCGAAATCAAAGCTTTCCGGCTCCTCCTCCATGGACTGATAGACATAGTAGGTCAGTGAATCTGCACTCAGATCTTCGGCCGGCAGCCAGCTGAGCGTCACCTCCTGATTTGCCGTTTTAACGGAATCCGGTCCGGATACACCGGCAAAACGCGGGGGTTTGCGGTCGTAATACAGCGAGTCCACAAGAAGACTTTCCCCGCTGTTATCATTGAATACCGAGGCCGGCGTAATCCGAAACAGAATATTATCCGACTCAAATTCACCGATTTCTTCCGCGGTATCCCAAACTACTGAGAGCGAATCTGAAGAGCTATGGACTATTGTTTCCATATCCACTTTTTCAGCGGTAGTAAACTCTTCGCCTTCATCCACGGAATATTCGGTATGCAGTTGTACGGTATCCCCGGCAGCCACTTCAAGCTCATAGAAAAATTTGAGACTGTCGGAAACTTTTCTGGCGATCTGATCTTTTTCCGCGCTTATCACCGGTACCTGAAGGAGGGGATCAACAATAATGGTATCCGGGTCACTTATATTTCCGGCCGCATCTATTGCGCGATTCATAAAAGCATAACTACCACCCCGCTCAAGATCCTCAATCACCGTAAGTGAATCTTGTGTTACTGCTTCGGGTTGATCAAGATCAAATTTCGGATCTTCGTCCGGGTTGAAGGTGGAATCAACAAACACCTCGTAGGTGA
>SLQI01000002.1 GCA_007131535.1 Balneolales bacterium
GATTATACCAACACCTTGCTGAAATTGACCAGCTCATAGATTGGAAGCCCATTACTGAGCAAATTAACTGTATCGACAAAACCCAATCTTCCAAAGGGGGGCGCCCCCGCAAAAATCTGCTATGGATGACCAAAGCCATATTTTTGCAGCATCTGTTCAACCTTAGTGATCCGCAACTGGAAGATCAGCTCATCGATAGGCTCAGCTTTCAGCGTTTCGTTGGCATTAATCTGGACCAGGAAATTCCGGATTTCTCCACTTTCTGGCGTTTTAAAGAGGCCTTGATCAAACATAATCTGGATGAGCATATCTTTGATGAGGTCTGTCGCCAACTGGAAGAACATGGCCTTTTAGTCAAAAAAGGCACTCTGGTGGATGCGGCTATCTTTAATTCGTCCAATCGCCCGCTTTCAAAGCAAAAACGCCAGGAGTTGGAGCAAAATCCCAGTTCTCAGATCGATAGCGATGCCGCCTCGACCAAAAAGAATCAGACTTGGTATTTTGGTTATAAAGGCCATGTTGGAGTGGACGCCGAATCTAAATTAATTCGCAAAGCAACATTTACTCCGGCCAATGTCCATGACAGCACCCAGACCGAAAAGCTGGTTAGCTACGATGAGGCGAGTCTGTTTGGCGACAAAGCCTATTTTAACTATGACCACCAGCATTCGGCTCGTCAGCTGGGCTGGTTTTATGGAGTACTAACGAAACCGGATCGGGGCGAGCGACTTTCTAATAAACAAAAAAAGCGCAACAAGAAATTGGCCTCGGTTCGTGCAGCCGTCGAGCATCCTTTTGGTTGGATGAAATCCAAAGCTGGACTGACCCGGATGCAAGCAAAAAGTGAGCCTCGTAACCGACTGCGGTTTATGTTTAATTGTATCGGTTGGAATATGGAACGAGCTAATTATTTATATAAACAAATGTGTCCCGTGGGATAGGTAGCTACATGAACCGAAAAACCGCCATAACACCTGCTTTAAAAGGCCTTCATAAGGCCATCGGCAAGGTGTTGCCATATGATTCCGGTCTATTGAACATCTGCGGTTCGATTTTGGCAGTCCTTCCAAGCTACAAAAATTAAATCAAAGAACGTATATACGAGTTTATCAAAGCCTCCTCAGATTTCTCTTCATAATATTCAATAGTACTTGTTAATTCCCGGGCAGCTTCAGGATGGTATTGAAACCTCACTTATCAAGTTGTTTTCGTGCAGCCTTATGTACTTCTTCACCGGAAATTGGCGTTACTTTTCCAGATTTAATTTCTTCTTTTCTTCGATTTATTTCATCAATCCAAGCTTGCTCTATTTTCTCATCGACCTGTTCATCGAGGCTGTTAATAAGTCGTTTGGCCAATTCAGTACGATGCTTTTCATCTAACTTAAGTGCCGAACTTTCAATTTCTTTTAAATCGGAAGTCATGGTTTTAAATGTTTTGGCTTATTACCAATCTATTGAGAAACGTTCAATTCTGACAATTATTTATAAGTGGCTGTGGGTATAACGGTGCTGTAAATAAGTGACGCGGCTATATGCTTGATTATAAGTAACTAATCGCAAGTGCTTATGTTTTATTTGCATTGTTAAGCAACAAATAATTAGTATTTTTGTTTTGAAACAAAGAAAATTATATTTGGTACCAAATACGGTACCGTTATATTCGTTATAATGGGTAAAAAGGAAAAGCTTCTTAGCAAAGCAAAAAAATCTGCGACTAATTACAAATTCAATGATCTCGTAAAATTAGCCGAGTTGTGCGGGTTTGAAGTATCAAGAAAAAAAGGATCTCATGTAATGATGAAGCATAAAGCACATAATCTTTTCATGAATTTTCAAGATGAAAATGGAGATGCGAAACCTTATCAAGTTAAACAATTGTTGAAAGACATAGACGAATACAACCTTTAACTGGTAAACAAATGAGTTTAAATCAAAAATATAGTTTTAATCTTAGATATAGCGAAGAAGATGGAGGCTATATTGCCATATCTCCAGAGTTTCATGGGCTTAGTGCGTTTGGTGAGTCCCCAGAAGAAGCAATTGAGGAAGCAAAGGTAGCGTTAGAATTATTTGTTGAAACTTATGAAGAGGAAAATAAACCTTTACCAGAGCCAAATCTTTCTAAAGATCATAGTGGTCAGATAAGAATTAGACTACCAAAATCACTTCATCAAAGACTTTCAATGCAGGCTGAAGAAGAAGGAACCTCAATTAATACATTGATGATTCAATATATCAGTGAAGGCTTGTCTTCCACAAATACCAAACTTTCATACAAGAATTTGATTCAGGATTTACTTGAATCATATCAAACACATAGGTGGAATTTAAGAGATGTCTACTCGAAACAGATGCTGAAATCTCAATATACTTTTTGGGGCTTGACAGGACAATCATCAATATTTGAAACAGTGTTTGGTAGCTTTAGTTCTGAGCATAAAGAAGACTTGCCTGTTATTATAAAAGAAGACACCAAAGACAAAATTGAAACTATATAAAAAATGGCAATACATATTTGGAGTGTTGCATGTCAAAATGCAATTATTGATAAGCACTCAAACCTTGTCTCCTATATTAATTCATTCGATCAAATCGGTATACCAGAATTACCATATGTATTTCCACCCTTGGTTGTTGCAAGTCTTTGGCAACGTGAAAAAGAAGACGAGAAATTTGAAATAAAAGTAGCTGTTATAGCGCCAAATGATGAGGTCAAAAAAGAAAAAGCATTATCCGAATTATCTTTCGTCAGTAATTTTCATAGGACACACATAAGAATATCTCCATTTGATATTGAAGAAGCTGGAGAATATAAAATTCAGATTAGCCTAAAAAGTGGAAAAAAGTGGAAGCTAATAAAATCTTTGCCAATAGTAATTAACTACGACAGCTCAGAAGAATAATTGTTGCTTAACACCATATTGTGCGACATAAAATTACAACCCAAAGTGTCCATTTATCCCCAAAACTGCAAACTTAAGCGACATCCCTGTCGGGTTAAGCCCAAAATACATTACTTAAGCGACTGTAAGGGTTAGGGGTTTTAGCAGTCTTATAAGTAAGTACGTATACGACTCATTAACCTCACCACGTATGTCATCATCATAAAAACCTAAGCAGCTTACGCAGTTGCGTAATGAAATCAGAGAAAGAAGGTACAATTACAGTACAGAGAAAAATTATGCCAAATGGGTGCGGGATTTTATTCTATTTCACCAAAACAGCAACCCGGAGCATTTAAAGGAAGATCATGCAGCCGCTTTTTTCATCATCTTGTAAATGAAAGAAACGCGGCTTCCGCAACTCAAAATCAGGCGTTGTGTGCCCCACCCCACCATAATGTCCAATAACATTAATTCGCAATCTTATACATCATTTTTATCCGATAAGATGGTAATTTCCCTTCTTATCGGGCAGTTAAAAAGGATCAGCTTTCTTCCTCATTTTTATATTTTTCAATAGCGTATCTTACAGTTAGACTTCCTATTACAATCCATCAACTTAGATTTCTGATTAATGCAGGCTGAAAAGCCCGATTTACCGGCTATTGTATTACCGCCTTTTTTGCCCAATCTCTACGATCTGGCCATTATGCTCAATGGCCGGCCGGTGTTGGTTGCCGATCACCACAGATTTTCGCGAAAGAGCCGGGTTCACCGCGGCAGGATACGCACGCCCGATGGGCAGCAGCAGTGGCTTACGCTGCCGGTTCACAGCGAAGATCGTAAAAAGCCGCTTACCGAAGTCCGGCTCGACCCGCACACCCCATGGGCACGTGAATGGTTGAAGCAGCTCACCTTCTGCTACAGCGCCTCTACCTATTTCGATTTTTTTGAGTCCGAACTTCAGTCCGATCTGGAAGAGGCGGAGCAAAAAACTTTCTTGCTTGAAGCCACCGGTTTCCTGTTTGATCGCATTCGGCGATATCTCGAACTCCCGGAAATAACATTTGCCAAAGCCGGAGAGCTGCCGGAGTGGGACGAAAACCCGGATCAGCTTGCCCGAAACCTGGGTGCCGGCAATATGTATCAGGAGCACCGAAGCCGCCATTACCTTCGGCAGGCCGAATGCCGTATTGATCCCCCCGTAACATTTCCGGAATACCACCAATCCGGCAGGGGATTTGTACCCTGGTGTTGTGCACTGGATCTGTTATTTGAGTACGGACCCGAAGCGTTTAAAGTGACGGACTTATTAACCGCCGATATTCACAGCTAATGTGACCCGGGAGTTCAATTTACAATCACACTTAAATCACCGGGCCCTTTTTTATCATACTTCCATACCTCTGAATTAAATTTTTTCTGTATTACACTTTTCGGATATTTGGGTTAGCAATAAATCAATCAGGTTCTCAACAACTTTATGTCCATCAAACTTCACACCGATGAGCTGACACGCCGCCTGTATGCCAATGATGCTTCAATGTATGAAGAGCTTCCTCAGGCCGTGTGTTTTCCGAAGTCCGCCGAAGAGCTGCAGGATCTGGTAAATCAAGCCAACCTCAATGAATTTTCCATTACCGCGCGGGCAGCCGGAACCAGCCTTGCCGGTCAGGCTACCGGGGATGGTATTATCGCTGATGTTTCCCGGTATATGACCCGGATACTGGATATCGATCCCGAAACAAAAAGTGCCAGAGTGCAGCCCGGTGTGATTCGCGATGAACTGAACCAAGCGGCCTCTGAATATCAACTATTATTCGGTCCGGATACTTCAACGACAAATCGGTGTATGATCGGGGGGATGATCGGCAATAATTCTTCCGGCTCGTTTTCGATCAAATACCAAACTACCCGCCAGCATGTAAAGTCGATGAAAGTAGTGCTCAGCGATGGCAGCACCGCCGTCTTTGGTCCGCTAACCCGGGATCAGCTGAAGCACAAACGGAGCCAGTCTAACCTGGAAGGCGAAATTTACCGGCGGATGATCAATTTGCTTTGCAATCACCGGGATGAAATAATGAAAGCCTATCCCCACCCGGAGATCCTGCGACGAAATACCGGTTATGCACTGGATCTGCTGTGCCAGATGAACCCCATTACACCGGGCGGGCGGCCGTTTAACATGTGCGAGCTGCTTTGCGGAAGTGAGGGTACGCTGGCCCTGACTGCCGAGGCGGAGCTTAACCTTGAACCGGCGGAGCCGGAAAAAGTGCTGTTGATCCCCCAATTTAAAAACCTCGATGAGGCGATGGAGGCCACGGTCGAAGCGGTGAAGTATGGTCCCTCCGCGGTCGAGTTGGTGGATGATACCATTCTTGAAGCCACCGAAGGCAATACCGAACAGCGCAAAAACCGGTTCTTCCTCGAAGGCAAGCCCGCCTGCCTGTTGATTATTGAATTTCAGGGGGATGACATTTCGGAGTTGCGGGAAAAAGCGCTCTCGTTAACATCCCGGCTTCAGGAACAAAATCAAGGGTACGCCTTCCCGGTATTTGAAGACCCGGAGAAAATGAATCGCGTCTGGGAGCTGCGAAAAGCAGGGCTCGGGCTGTTGATGGGGTTATCGTCCGATTCCAAATCCCCTACCTTCGTCGAAGATACGGCCGTCCGCGTAGAGGATTTACCGGATTACATCCGCGATTTCCGAAAAATTCTGGATAAGTATGATACCCACTGTGTGTTTTACGCTCACGCTTCGGTGGGCGAATTGCACCTCCGGCCGGTGTTGAATTTGAAGTCCGAAACCGGACTGGAGAAAATGAAAGCCATGGCAGATGAAGTGGCTGACCTGGTGAAATCTTACCGGGGCTCCCTTTCCGGTGAACACGGGGACGGCCGTGCCCGCTCACATAACATCGAGCGGGTTCTGGGAAGTGAGATGGTCTCGTTACTAAAAAAAGTAAAACATATCTGGGACCCCTACCACCGCTTCAACCCCGGCAAAATTGTCGATCCGGAGCCGATGGATACGGATTTGCGCTTCAACCCGGAGTACCGTTCTCCCCGGGTGGAAACGTCTTTCAATTGGCGGGATGAAGGGAGTTTCGCCGAAGCGGTAGAGCAGTGTAACGGAGCCGGAGTCTGCCGCAAAAAAGCGGATAGCGGGGGAACCATGTGTCCATCCTATATGGCCACCCTTGATGAAAAGGATTCTACCCGGGGCCGGGCTAATGTATTTCGCCAGATTTTTTCAACACGACAGAAAGAAGCATTTAGCTCACAGGAGATCAAAGAAGCGCTGGAGTTGTGTCTTAGCTGCAAGGCGTGCAAGTCCGAATGTCCGGCCAATGTGGATATGGCCAAACTCAAGGCTGAGTTTCTCAACGGATGGCATAAACACAACGGCAAGACCGCTGCCGATTTGTTTTTCGGCCGGCCGGATACTTTTTTACCCTTAGCTTCAATTTTTGCAGCTGCGGGAAATCGTATTGCCCGAAGCGAACCTGTCCGGGAGCTGTTTTCCCGGTTGTTCCGGGTGGATCGTCGTCGGGTAATACCTGAAATAGCCGAACAGCCTTTTAAGCGATGGTACCGTAAACACCGCACGAATTCGGGGGGGCAGTTTACCGCTAAGCCCCGCGTGGTTTTACTGGTAGACTATTTTACCAACTATAATGAACCGGAAGTCGCCCGAAGTGCCCTTGAGGTTCTGGAAAATCTGGGCTATTCGGTGATTGCCATCGGACCGATTAACAGCGGGCGCACTCAGCTTTCCAGAGGGATGGTGGATCAGGCGAAACAAACCATCCATCGAAACCTTGAAAGACTCGTGCCGCTGGTCGAAGAGGGCTTGGATATCATTGGCCTGGAGCCATCGGAGATTTTAACATATCGCGATGAGGTGCTCGATTTATGCGAAGACGACTGGCTGGATAAAGCCCGTTTACTGGCAGACAAAGCGGTAATGTTTGAAGAGTTTATCGCAAATCAAGCCGATCAACACGACTTTCCGGGTCGCCGGGATAACGGGGTGGTACACGTTCATGGTCATTGCCACGCCAAAGCCCAAACTGGCATGGAGCCGACCCTGCATGCATTGAGCTGGGCCGGTTATCAGCCGGTTTCTATACCGGCGGGATGCTGTGGAATGGCCGGCTCTTTCGGCTATGAAAAACAAAACTACGAGGTTTCCATGCAGATCGGAGAGCTGAAATTATTTCCTGCTATTCGAACCGCTAAAGCCAAAGAGCCGATTTGCGCCCATGGGTTTTCTTGCCGTCACCAAATCAGTGATGGTACAGGGCGGGAGTCACTCCATCCGGCTGTTTTGGTCCGTGATGCGATGGAGGCTTCATCAAACCGGAAAACTACGATAGAGCGCACCCATCCCGGAGTTCATGCCTGACCGAAACGCTAAACTATGGCCGTTGAGGTTTTAGCCTGATCACCCGCTTTGCCCAACCATCCGGCGAAATCATCAAGCAGTTTCTGCAAATGTTCGGTGTTTCCGGCATTGATCGGGTAGTAAACTGCCGCGCCCACGTTTTTGGTCTCGTCGGTAGTTTTGGTTGCCAACGCATCTTTTACCGGATTGATCATGGGCTGCTGCCGATCGGCGGTCACCGCAAACCCGGTTACCAGGTCTTTCAGGTCAATATGCTGACCGGCGGTATTGAACTCGAATGACTCCCCCTCATTACCCAGCCGAAACAGAATTTCGGAGGATGGAGCCCGGTCGGGATCCCACAATGAAATCGGCACCATATACCGAAGTGAAATGAGATTGTTGATATCCACGATGGCATTGATTTTCGGAAAATTATCTTTTGCAGCTTCCCGCAGCAGATATTCGGATGAAGGCTTGGCCCGGCCGGTAGGCTTGTAACTGCCGTTGCGCAGCATCTCCCGACATGCCTGGCGAAACGTTTCCCTTTGCGGATCAAGCCCCGGCTTTACACGGCTGATTTCAGTCTCGAGAGCCTGGTCAAGGTCGTCCGGGTAATTGCTTATGTTGATGTTTTGCACCGTTACTATGCCGATCCGGATGTCGATATCATCCAGTTGTTGCTCAAATTTAAAGTCCATGCTTCAAGATTATCGGATTATCGGGGTGATGAAATACGATTCATGTTTTTATTGGGTTGAAGTAGGAAACTAAAATCTCAAAATTAGGATTCCCTATGCTTCAACTCAATGATACAAAGCTCGAGATATTCGGTTTCGGTGACGAAAAAGAGGATATTTTTTACTGCCTGATCAACCTGAAAGTGAACCCCGACGGCTTGGATGTGGATAAACTGGCGAAAACCGATCCCCGGGAACTGGATGACCAGCTTGATCAAATGGGGTGTCTGGTAATGATCACCGGCGAAGATCTGGAGTCTTTAATTGAAGAAGAGGATATCGGTGAAGCCAACCTTCATAAGGCTTTGTATGATCTCGCTGTTGATGAAGAGGTGATCAAGTAGCCACAATGACTTAATCTCCATAATCTAACAACCATCCACCTGAGTTCGACTCTAACATTGGACAGAATATAAGTGTAGAAAAGTAAGCAAGCAGGTAAAAAAGAGTCCGGCCTTTCGGGAAAAAGGTATCAGCCACATATCTTTTTCCGATGACTGAAGTGTGTGTTGCACAACTCTAACAGAAAATTGGTTTTCCAAGAAACTGAAACACTATTTAGGCGTTTTTTCGCGCGGCGAAGCCGCGCTTTATTACCCCACACTGCCTGTCATCTCGAGATCCTAATCCCACCTTCGTTGGCACTGTTGAGA
>SLQI01000141.1 GCA_007131535.1 Balneolales bacterium
GCCGGCTTAGTGGTAAGCGCTGCCAAACAAAGCACCCTGAGCATCGAAAGCCTGGCTTCGGATATCACCGAAGAGGGCGAAGAGGATATGGCCTGGGAGCTGGGCGATCAGGGATTTAATATGATTTTATCATCATATGTGCCCCGGATCATCGAATCGAATATATCCGGCTTGGTACATTCCCGGCTTGAGGAATTCGGCACGGATATCAGCCAAATAAGCAAATGGGCGGTGCATCCGGGAGGCCGGGCCATTCTTGATAAAATCCAGCACTCGCTGAATCTTGGCGAAGGCGATTTGATCCCCTCACGAAACACACTCCGAAATTACGGTAACATGAGCAGCGCCACGGTGCTTTTTGTGATGAAAGAGATCATGGAACATCCCGATCCGGATGATAAATTAATGATGGCCATGGCATTCGGGCCGGGATTGACGGTGGAAAGCGGGTTGTTCAGGTTTCATTGAATCCGGCAGCTCAGCAATTCGCACTTTATTTAAATTAATCACCTTAAACTACAGGATAGCCATCTGATCTACCAACCTGAGTTCGATTATTCCTTCTGTTTAGACAATTTCTTCAAGCGGATGATAACTGGTTGCTTATATTATTAATGCGCTGTGCCACGACTTATTACGGGTGTACGATTTTTGTAGGGTAGCTAATGAATATCCATTTGAGGCTGTCTAAAAAGTAAGTTTTTGATATTGGCAACCTAAAAAATTTAACCGTCATCCCGGAAGGAAGCCGGAGGTACGACGGCTTACTATCCGGGATCCAGGGTTATAGGCTAATATTTTGCCATATTTACTGGATCCTCCGCCAGCTGGCGGATGCCTGTGGCACGGATAATCCTTCCGCTGTCGCTTCAGGATTTACGGGATGACTCCTAAATTATTTGAGTCAGTTTTGGACACCCATGTCTTTTTAGACAGCCTCTTGCACGGCTCCCCCAAAGCTATGGGGCTTTAGCCCCGAAATGGTAGTTTGACATATATTAAAAATCTTTCCATGTAAGGATATCTCGGTTTGAAAAGAGGGATAGCTGAAATTGTGGAGCAGGAGCGGTAAGGTGCGGGGCTAAAGCCCCGCGTTTATATGGGGGGGGGAGGCGCTTAACCGTTGACTAAAGTCAACGGAAATGGATGGGTGCGAAGCTGTTAGCTGACAACAGTATTAGCTTGTCAATCCCTGAATCAGCTAACATACAGCGTTGGGATACCTATATTGCATCAAACTGATACGTATCTGTAGTATGGTTAATTTTTCTTACCAGCAACCAGCAACAGACATCACATTTACCCAAAGCCACCACCGTATGGGCAATAAAAAAAAATTTAGAATCGAACTCAGGTTTATACACCGATTTGTTTTAGTTGACCAGCAATTAGAATCGAACTAAGGTTACCATTTATTGATCTGTCATCTTAACCCACCTCGCAACCCAATATGTTTAATCTACTTTCTGTCTTTTAACAATCGGGCTCCATGAATCACACTTAGGATTTCAATCCGGTGATTGGATTCTCTGATGAGATATATAATTCGATAGGGGTGATGAAATACTTCTCTGATGTCATTTCTTTCATATTCAGGTACAACCCTTCCTTAATGGGGATGATGTGCCACACTTTCTACTTGATCAATAATTTTTTCAATAGTTCTGTAAGCATATAAAGTTGAGTCCGCCGCTATATATTCAAAAATCTTATCAAGCTGCTTTACAGCTTTGTCAGTCCATGAAATGTTCATTCGGCCTTAAAATATCGCTTCTTGATTTCATCATGAGAGACTGTATTGCCCTTTTCAGAATCACGTAATCCCTGCTCAATAGATTGGCGCACGTAGATTTTATACATCAAATCATCCCAATCTGCCTCTTCCGGCAGATCTTTTAATAACAGCTCAAGTTCTTGTTTCAAAACGGCTTTTTCCATAGAAATTTATTCTTATACCATATTAAAAATATCAAAAGGGAACATATCAAGGAAAACGTGTTAATTAAATATGATGTTTTTATGCAATAGATAAAAACAAGTACTTTTGTAAATTTTAATATGAATCTATTTGGTCCACACTTTCTGATTCCGTTTAATTCAGATAACCCGGAGTATTCACGCACTCAATTGTATGCCTGTCATCTTAACCCGCCGCGCAACCCATCTACGTGAGTTCATGGACGATCCGCACTGCGATCAGAAATTGCTCTACAACACCTACCGACAGTTTGCATCGGTCAACCGGCTTGTGTCGCGGTGGCAGACCGTCTACCGAAGGTTCATCAAACCGAAACTCAGCCCGGAGCGAACTACCACCCTGCTCGATATCGGTTTCGGAGGCGGTGATGTGCCACTGCTGGTTGATCGGCTGGCAAAAGCAGACGACCTGAAGCTTTCCATAACCGGCATTGAAACTGATCCCAGAGCGCTGGAATACGCCAGCCGGATGGCCTGGCCTGAATCGATCACCCTGAAACATGCATCCACGACGGAGCTGGTGCGGCAACGTCGGCGCTATGATCTTGTAATTTCCAATCACCTGCTGCATCACCTGGATGAAAACGAGCTGCGGCAGCTGACCTCTGAAGCTCAACAACTGGCAAACCGGAGGATCGTGTTTAACGATATTCACCGCGGCGATCTCGCCTGGATGGCCTTCACGCTTACCCGCCCCTTTTACAGGAACTCCTTTATCACCGCTGATGGTTTACGCTCCATACGACGATCCTATACAACCGGAGAGCTGAAAGCACTCCTTCCGGAAGATTGGTTTGTACAACCGGTGTTCCCCTATCGCCTGATTGCCGGATATGATGTACCGAATGCCGAAAGCTGAAACTTACGATGTGGTAATTTGCGGCGGTGGACCGGTAGGGCTGCTGCTGGGCATACAGTTGTCTCAAAAAGGCATCAGCAACCTGATCGTTGAACAGCGAACGGAGATCAATCCCCACTCCCGATCCATTGGCATTCATCCCCCCTCGCTGCGGATTTTGGAAAATGCCGGACTCGCGCGGCATTTTCTTGAAGCCGGCAGAAAAATTCGCCGGGGTCACGCTATGATCCACAGGAATCAAAAACTCGGTCAGTTGTCGTTTGACCTGATTCCCGGTGCCTACCCATATCTGCTCACTATGCCTCAAAACCGAACCGAACAGATCCTGGAAGAGGCGTTAAGATCAGAACCGAACGCTGAGATGATCAAAGGAGTACGGGTCACCGATTTTGAAGATTCGGGTGATGAAGTGGAAATCCGGATAGGTCATCAGGGAAAACTGCGGTCCGTTACCGCCCGGTTTTTGATCGGTTGCGACGGCAAGCAAAGCACAATTCGACAGCAAAGCGGAATTTCTACGGAGCGGGAGGATTATCCGTTCAGCTACACCATGGGAGACTATGCGGATGATACCGGGTTCGGGGATGATGCCGTCATTTTCATCACCCCGGAAGGACTGGTGGAATCGTTTCCGCTGCCGGAAGGCACCCGGCGATGGGTTGTGGAGGCCGAAAGCCGCTACGCTGAAAACGGCGAACAGGACCTGACCGAATTGATATCCCGGCGAACCGGCTATCCGCCTGATCCGGCCACTAATACGATGGTTTCCAACTTTGGAACCGAATGGCTGCTGTCGCCGCAGTTCCACCGCAACCGGGTAGTTCTGGCCGGCGATGCCGCGCATGTGGTCAGTCCAATTGGTGGACAGGGGATGAACCTCGGCTGGCTCGACACCGCAATGCTGGCTACTACACTCGACCGCATTCTAAATCAGGGAGAGCCGGCCGGCCCCTTGCTCAAAACCTACACCCGGCACCGGAAAAAGCGCGCAACTGAAGCCATCAAACGAGCCGAGTTCAACATGATGCTCGGCCACAAAAGCCGGTTCCCCGGTATGCGCAATCTATTACTGAAGGCCATGCTGAAAACTCCCGTAAAACGCATTCTTGCAAGGAGGTTTACGATGTGGGGGTTGGATTAGATTTTGGGAAACCGCGGATTAAGGGATTAAGGTAAGTGAGGTAATTGGGTTTAATGGTGAAATTTTTGCCAAGGAACCAAATTATAAAAAACCGCAAAGGCGCCAAGAGCGCAAAGTGGGAGAACTGGCTTGACACACTGACATACTGATAACTGACACACTGATAAGCCTTCAGTTCTCCCAAAACCCGAAAAAAACAAATTACCTTAATTGCTCAATTACCTTAATCCCAAAAATTAAATTGCCGTAACTTATGCGCGGATGTTCGCGGATTAAGGGATTAAGGTAAGTGAGGTAATTTTGGGTTTGATGGTGAAATTTTTGCTAAGGAACCTAATTATAAGAACCGCAAAGGCGCAAAGTGCGCGAAGTGGGTGGACTGGTTTGACACACTGATCATACTGATAACTGACACACTGATATGCCTTCAGTTCTCCCAAAGCCCGTAAAAAACCGAATTACCCAAATTACCTTAATTACCTTAATCCCTCTAAAATCGCCGATAAAAAATTTAAAATGCCGTAACTTAGTTGGCATTGTGTAAATAAAATCAACCTTTGCCATGTACCCATTTTTAGGATGCCGACAGTCCCGGTTAGTTACCGGATTGCTACTCTCAGCCTTTCTGCTGCTGACCTCTTGCGATGATCAAATTACCGATCCCGGTGATGATGACACCTCGGACCCCGGAAACGGGGATACTAATGGTGATGTATCATTCCATCGTGATGGTCCCGGTGACTCGGCCAGGGATTTTCTTACCGATGAGGATTTTACCGATCTGTACATCGAAGTGCAGTATATGGAAGGGTATGAACCAGATGCGGATCTGGAGGAAATACTGGAAGATTTTCTTTCTGAATACATACACAAAAATCAAATCACGATTGATGTAACCTCGATATCCTCACAAGGCCGGGAGTCGTACACTTCCGAAGAGGTCAGAGAGCTGGAAGAGGAGTACCGTACCGCCTACAATGATGAGGCTGATGATGTCTTGAATGCTTATTTGCTGCTATTGGACGGCGAGTTTGATAATCGTGATGTCCTCGGCATCGCTTACTGGAACACTTCAATGGCTTTGTTTCAAAAAAGGATTGAAGATATTTCCGGTGGATTAGGAGGGCCTTCGCAGGATGTGGTAGAACGCACGGTAGCCAAACACGAACTCGGCCACATCCTGGGGCTCGTCGACAACGGCACCCCAATGCAAAACGATCACAAAGATGAAGGCCGCGGCGCACACTGCGATGACGACGAATGCCTCATGTATTACGCCATGACCCGCGACTTTCTGTCTGATTTTCTGATCGGCGGCTCCGTGCCCGATTTTGATGAGTTTTGTAAAGAGGACTTACAGGCAAACGGGGGGCGGTGAGTAATAGGAGATTGAGGTAATTGGGGTAATTGGGGTAATTGAGGGATTAAGGTATTACCATCATTACCATTTGAAGAAACCGCAAAGGCGCAAAGAGCGCGAAGTGGGAGGACTGGTCTGACACACTGACACACTGATAACTGACACACTGATATGCCTTCAGTTCTCCCAAAGCCAAAAAAACCGAATTACCCCAATTACCTTAATTACCTCAATCCCCCAATTACCTCAATCCCTTAACCCCTAAACTCACCCAGGCTTAACCGGCGAAGAAGCACCATCCCCCACCACCGTCATCCAGGGCCGGACCTTCCACTTCAGCACCAGCCCGTTTTTCACGTAGGGATCTTCCTTCGCAAAGCGCTCGGCCGCTTCAGGCGAATCACCCTGAAAGAGAAGTATCGCCGTATCCACCGGCTCCTGCACCGCCCCGCCGAGGACCAGCTCTCCCCGCTCATGCGCCTTCCAGGCCAGATCAAGATGTTCATCGCGGTAAGTACCCCGGCGTTCGAGGTAGTCGGGTGCTAATTCGTAGATAAGTAAGTAGTGCATATATGTGTTTTTTTTTGCCGCGGATTTTTTATTTGATAATCCAATTTACCGTTTTGAGACGATCAGCTACAATATTCAGTGTTTCGATTAACTCTTGTTCGTCAGGAAGCTCGCCAATGATCAAGTCTTTGAAACGGCTTTGGTACTCTGAGCTAAGATTTGCCCAGGTTTCCTGGGGTTTTGCAAAGATTAAAGCTGTTTTGGGATGTTCAGGTATCCATTCATTATGGTTTTTATAACTAACCAAATCATCCTGCCCCACCTTAATTAACATTTTTTCAAAATCACTGCTTTTCAAAAACTGACGAATCTCTTCATCTTTCAGCATTTGGTGAATATCGTACACATGGCGGATTTTATTTCTCAACTCAGTAATGGGTTCTTCAGATCTGGAAAACCTAACTAAGCTCATAATCTTTTCACAGAATGTTCTCAGTTTACTTAATACTTGAATAGTGAAGGGAGCCATGTTATGCTGTTCGATCAACTCATGCTGACCCCTGGACTTCATCATTTCATAAATAAAGGAATGAACTGCCATTTCAGAGTACGGTTCAAAACTTCCTAACCAAGTTGCTTCAACCACTATATGCTCTCGAACCTGCCCAAGATTCCCATCAAAAATTTTATCGAATCGGTGAACTGTTTTTCGGATATTGCCTTTCTTATTGGTTAACCCCTCCACATCGATTTCCGGGATTACATTCTCTACTACTTTACTGATTTCCCGGATCTTCTTCTTTAACATAGTATCATTGTCTCCTTCATTTCGGAGCACCACTAAATCAATATCTTCCGAAAATCGCTCTATCAGTTTATGACATTTGGAAAGTGCCGTTCCTCCTTTGAAAACAGTTTCACCGGCGATATCGGAATGGAATATGCTATATAAAGCAACCGAAACCCAATAATCCTTTTCCACATAAATTTCCCTCAAGCCTGTATATTCCGCAGTAGCAAGAATTGCATCCTGAAATAATTCTTTATTTCTGTGTAGGTTCATGTTATTCAATATTCCATTTAGGAGCGGTGGGCAGTATGCCTTCTGTAATGCCAAGGTTGTAAGTGGATAGCGGATTCAGGCTGGCTTTCAGTTCTGCCAGGCGGTTTCTATTATTGGAATATTCAAGAATAGCGCCTAACAATGCCTTTACTCTTGGTGGATATTTTAAGGCATACCGAACCATCTTAGACAGATCATTGTCAGACAGCTTGATAATCTTGTTCTTTAGCAGGGTAATGGCTGATTTCTTATCTATGTCCGGTATGGCCTTAAGGTCTTTGAGCGCATCTAAGATTTCAAGTAAGTAGTAATTAGCATCGGTTACATCTACATAGCTTTTAACCGGTTTGACCTCTGTTTTCCCGATTTTTGTTGTTACCCGTTTTATCTTGCTGGCTACCTTAATTGTTTTGGGGACCTGTGTTGTTAACCCCATCCGATTGTACAGTGAAACACCGGTGACATAAGCTATGCGTTTACCCCCTTCAAAGAGATATGGCTTCAGCAACTCCTCTTCTTTTGGCCTTAGCTCACCGAATGCCGATTGCCTGGGTTTATAAAATATCCCGGTTGAAACCCTCCTGATAACCCCTTTCTTTATGAGCCTTTCAACAGCTTTAGCGCCTGCACTGTACTCAGAATGCTCAATACCCAATTGCTGGTATTTAAAGGTTATACCATCCTGCATTCTGTTAATCTTACTTTCTATTTTTCCTGCTATCTTCATAACTCTATGTAGGTTTACTTACAGTAATAAATATAATACAACAAAACCACTTGTCAAGTATTTTGCGCAAAATACTTGACATATTTATCGAAGCTTAAAACTCAGAAGGCGATTATACTCTGACTAAAGAGATTAGCGGATTACAATGAAAAACCGCAAAGCCCGCCAAGAGCGCGAAGCGGGAGGGCTGGATTGACACACTGTCATACTGATAACTGATACACTGATATCACCTTGAACTGTGTCCAGCTCCCCAAAAGCCAGAGAAACCCAAATTACCTAAATTCCACAATTACCTAATCCCAAAACACACTGCGCCCCTCCGCGCACCCCCTCTGCGCCCTCAGCGGTTACCCTCCCCCAAAAAAAACGAAAAAGCCCGGAAACTCCTGGGAGCTCCGGGCTTATGGCAAGTAGTGAGAGCCACTAATTTTATTGCGGTTTAGGACGAACTCAGAAAATTTCTGAGTACCGTATGTAAAATACCACCATTTCGGAAATAGTCAACCTCTACCGGAGTATCAATTCGGGATTTTACCTCGAATTTGATCTCGGTTCCGTCTTCTTTCCGAGCTGTTACCGGAACGCTTTGCTGAGGCTTCATATTGTCGTCGATGTCGATGGTGAAGTGCTCGGAGCCGTCCAGACCGAGGCTGTCGGCGGAGTCGCCCTCATTGAATTCGAGCGGCAGCACGCCCATACCGACGAGGTTGGAACGGTGAATGCGCTCGAAAGATTCGGCGATCACAGCGCGGACGCCCAGCAGGTTGGTTCCTTTGGCCGCCCAATCGCGGGAAGAACCAGTGCCGTACTCCTTGCCGGCCAGACCGATCAGCGGAGTGCCGGACTCCTTATACTTCATCGCCGCATCGTAGATCGAGGTAATTTTATCCTCGGGAAAATACGTGGTGTATCCGCCCTCGTAACCCGGCGCCAACTGGTTCTTGAAACGCACGTTGGCAAACGTTCCGCGGGTCATGATGCGGTCGTTACCGCGACGGGAGC
>SLQI01000407.1 GCA_007131535.1 Balneolales bacterium
AATAATACGGAGCATTAGTATTGTTGAAGATGAAAAAAATTAGTCCGGTAATAGTTGTTGTTTTATGGTTATCCGCTACGGGAATTGCTGCGGCGCAGACTGGTACGGTAGGGGATACCGATATTGAGGTATTTAACATTAGCGGTAACATTTCGACCGAAGCTCACGGCTATGCTACAACGAGAGGTGTCAACCGGCGTGCTCCGTTAGGTAATGTGACTACGCTGAGTTCCAGCTTCAATGTTTTGGGATTTTCATCGGGAATTAACCTGAGATATAACACCGATGACTCCAGGCTCCGGCAATCAATGAATGAGATAGGGTTTAGCGGAAGCTGGAGATGGCTCAGCATGTCAGCCGGAGATGTTTCTCCTTCCTGGTCCCGGTACAGTTTGAGCGGAACTCGCATACGGGGAGGGCAATTGGAACTTACCCCGGGTAATTTTTTACTTGAAGTAACCGGGGGGCGTGCAAATCGGGCCATTGGTCCGTCCGGCAATGGAGAAGAGCATATCCGTCGGTTGAGTTTTCAGCGGATGTTGTACGGCGGCCGAATTGGTTTTGGTGATCAGAGCCGGTCGTATTTTATACTTTCCGGGTTTTATGCCAAAGATGATCCCGAATCCATTGAGTTGCCGGAATCTGATGAAGAGCTGTTCAGCCGGCGAAATTTTTCTCCACCCGCGGAAAACTTATTGGTCTCACCGGAATTTCAGTTGAGTTTGTTCAACCAGGCATTTCAGATTGGGGCTCAGGCCTCGGCTTCTGCTTTTACCCGGGATTTGAGAAGTCAGAAAATTAATGTAGAAGATGCCGGACTGCCGAGCTTCATCACAGACATTATGGAAGTGCATACCAGTACCCGCCTGGGTTTTGCCGGTACAGCGTATTCTACTTTTAATATCCGGCCGTTCGATATTCACCTGGAATATGAGCGTATTCAGCCTGGCTTCGAGACATTGGGTATTCGAAGTACCCGTGACGATCAGCAGCGTTACAGTGCCGATGTTGGCTTGTCGCTGTTCAACCAGCGCCTGCAATTGGATAACTCACTCGGCTTTGACGAGGACAACCTTCTCGGCGACCGAATGCAGACCCAAAAGGGAATGGACTATTCTCTGAATACTTCGGCCCGCCTTACCGATGCTTTTAATCTTTCAGCCGGCTACTCCATTTATCAGAATACGACCGAGGCAGCCGACCCTGATGTCGCTACCCGGCACGGCAGCCACACTACCCAATCGGTGAATCTCTCTCCGATGTATAACTTCATGCGGAATGATAATTCACATAATATCACCGTATCTACCTTTTACCAGAGTTTCGAATCACGTACGGAAACCGATGATGGCGAGCATGTTACAGAAGGGTATACGTTGAACAGCGCGTTCAATTACAGCCTGAGTTTTTTTGGTGGATTTCGGATCAACACCGGCATCAATGGCCTGTTGGGAGATACGGCCGGAAGTGAGATGCGCAATTTCGGCTTTAATGCCGGAACCGGATATTCCTTTTTCGATGGTGATCTTAACACGAATCTCAACCTGAGTGCTTCGCGTAACTCTGTCTCGCGGAGTGATCAAAATATGGGAGAGATAGAAAATATTTCCTGGCAGTTCAACGGTAATGGTACGCTTTCCTACCAGATAGCCGGCTCTGCAAGTATGCAGTTTTCTGTCAGAACCAACAACAATACCATAAGCAGCGGAGCAGGAGCCGGCTTTTCCGAGTTCGAGTCCCGTCTGTCATTTAATTACAGATTTTAAAAAGAAACCCTCACATTTCTTAGAAGCTTTAGCTCATGAAAACCTTTATTCATGATATTATGAGACACCTGTGTCTCTGTGGTGCGATAGTACTGTTTCTTATCATAGGGCTCGGTTTAACTCCGTCCAAAGCGCAGGAGTCAATTCAGATAAACATTGTGAATGTGCCACCGGTACTGCCTTCCCCCTTTATAAGTGATCTTGAAAACAATGTACTTGGGGGTAATTATCAATTACATCTGAACTATTTGGCAGGACACACTAACCCTATTGAACTGGAGTTTGAAATCCGGCTCTACCGAAACAGGGAACTACTTGTGGATGAAGTCTCTGAACCAGCTACATTTCAGCCCGGATTTCATAACCTGTCTCCTATATTCGATAACATTCGCATCAGGCGGAGTCCGGAGCAGGTTATTGCAGATCTGGGTTCTTCTATGGAGCGTCAGATCCTCCAGACTGGGGCTTTACCGGAAGGGGATTACACAATTGAAGTGAATGCCAACCTGGTTGATGACAGAACGAACGTTCACATTAACGGAGGCCGAGCTAACTTTACGGTAACCCACCCACAGCCGCCGCGCCTGCTCTCACCGGTTGCCGGAAGTAATATCACCATGGATAATCCCTTGTTTAGCTGGACTCCTGTGATGGGTCCCGGAGAGGCCTCAATGGAATATGAGTTTTTACTTGTAGAAGTTTTTGACGGTCAATCCCCGGAGGAAGCCATTGATGCTAACCGGCCGCATCACCATCAAGTGCTGAATGAGCTCACTTCAGTGGTATATACCAATAACTTTTATCCGCTCGAAGCCGGGCGGGAATATGCCTGGCAAATAAGAGCGCGGGATATCGGGGTTCAATCACCGATTCGTAATAACGGTGAAAGTGAAATCCAAAGTTTTGTTTACAAAGACTTTTCGGTAGATCCAGGCGATATTGCCGATCTGGAGGAAATTCCACTGATACATGGTATTGCTTCGGTCACCAACCTCGAACGGGTGGAGTGGACCGACACCGGCAGTTTCTATGAATTGAACGGTCCGGCTGAAGTTACACTTCAAATGAACTACCTGCCTGAACCTGTGGTAGTGCGGGCTGATCTAAATGGTCTCACCATCCAAAAAACAGGCTTTACCAACCCGGTGATTACCGGCGGACGAGTAGATATGCCGGTGCATCCTGAGGCCGGAAAATTAATAACCGGTCTTGATTGGATTAATGTTAGCAACCTTTCCTATCACTTCGGCAGAGGGGTAACAGGTCGGGCGGAAATCGACCATGAAGAATTTGGGCGTATAAGTACAGCCGGCCATATCAATCTGACTCATGCCGGACCGGAGGGTACATTGACGGCAGAAACCGAGGACTTACTCCGGTTTGAAGACGAACTGGTCTCCGTATCGGTTAACCGTATCAAAGCTGTTTTGCACCAACAGTCGGTGTATGCGGATGCCTCGGTTTCATTTTTGGGAGAGCCATCACCTTGCGAAATTAACGGGTTAAACCTGAACAGTGAGCAAATCCGGGCTAACTGGACATGCACCGACCTGGCTCCGGCTGCAATTGGATCCGAAAGAGGGCCGGTACAATTTGAAACCGGCAGAGTATCGGGATCACTGACACTTTTTCCGGAAACCCGGCAGCTTGAGTATTCACTGATTACAAGAGGAGAGCTGACACTCGGTTTTCAGAACAGCGAACCCTGCGGTGTTCGACTGCGGGGAGCTTTTAGTCATGATAATCCGGCTGATTTTACCGTACTTGGCAATACCTGCACGGTACCGGAACCGCAGCTGGATCTTGGCTTCGCCCGCCTTGGCTTGCAAAATATTGAAATCGACAGCTTTGGATACAATCCTTCTGGCGGAGGCTGGGATTTTGACATACCCTTTGAAGCTTCTGTCTATTTCCCGCTATTCGCGGACTGGGAGTTTGATCACGAACAGGAGTTTCGACTGACACCGGAAGGAATTGAAATTCCGGGCTTTTCCGAAGAAGATGATCTACCCGAATATGAGCATGACGGGCTGAATATTGCCATGAGTTCAATATCAATGGATGGGTTTACTTACCCGTTTTCAGATTGGAGTTTAAACACTCCGGGTTCCTGGAACCTGACATTTGATGCCGAAGCCACTATAGGTGAATCTCAGGGTTTACCGTCCTGTTTACGATCCGCTAAATTGAAGGTCGAAGACGGAGAAGTTATGGATGGCATCCTTTCTGCTGATCTTGCTCTGGCTACATTAACTGATTGCCGTGCAGAATTTTTTCCGGGGCACAGGGTATCGGTATCAGCACTGGGCGGTACCATTACGGCGGGATATCAACCGGATTCCGAAGAGGTTTTCTCTACACTTTCCGAAACATTTATAGAGGGTTACTATGAGCCAGGTAATCCGATTAGCTGCCCCGACGGAAGCAATCCTTCTACTCCGACAACGGCCAACCTTTCTTTTTCCGGTGGCCATTTAATCGGCGAACTAAGTGTTGGAAATCCGGGATGCGATATTCCGGTAGGTCCGATGACGGCCGGGTTAAACGAAGCTACGCTTTATCTTGATACTGACGAAAGTGGTCAACAGGCTGAAGTTGCCGCCAATGCAACGTTACAGTTTTCTCAGAACAGCTCGGTACAGGGAAGTCTGGTTTATAATGTTATTCAGAATTCATTTTCTGAACTCAGCTTTCAGTTAGATGAACCCTTTATCTGGGAGATTCCATCGGAAAATCCGGTACTTTCATTCCATATAGGGCAGGCTGCCATCGATACGGAGGGGCTTTTTATTGATGGCCGGCAGGAAGTACTTATTGGAGATACAGAAATCGGTGTAACCTTCGATAATCTCCTGCTCGATCTTTATGATCGATCAGTAATTTCAGGTCAGGTATTTTTTGATGAACATTTTGCACTTTCCGTTGATTTCAGCCAGGGCCTTGATGCGCCTGTATTTTCAGCACTGCCGGTATCAGGGGATGGGGAAATAACTCTCCCCGAAGAGGGACTATATATGGAATTGGGGGCCGATGTTTCGATAGACAGTACCGGTATCAGAACCTCAGGAGTTGCAGATGGCCATGTAGCCATAGGAGAGTTTGAGTTTGATGAACTCAGTGTGGAGTTTACCGATGATTTTGCATTTAGTCTGAGTCCGTTTCGGGTTAGCTCAGGCAGGGTAGACTTTTATTATAGTGACACGCGCATTGCTTATCTGGATGGCAGTGGTTTGAACCCGTTGATTTCCGGCTTTGCTGAAGAAATTTTGCCGGATAAACTGCCGATGCCAACAACACAGGTTGCATACCTGAAATTGCGGGATGATCAGGGGGAGCTGGTTATAGATTTTGAAGAACCCGAACCCGGTTTGATTGAATTAAAAACGCTGCCGGATACCCCGGTGGATATGGTAGTGCCGGTACTTGATCCGGATGACCCGCCGGTAATCGGAGGGGTGGAGTTTGAAGATTTTGTAATCACAGCTACACCCGGCAACTTTCAGGTGGACACCGGTTCTGCAAAAATAACCCTTGGAGACGGGCATCCGCTATCCGATCTCGCAATCCAGGCGGGTATTCCTTTTGAACTTTCTGAAATTCGTTTCGGCGAGACCGACTTTCTGGCCGACCCCGGTAACTATCTTCAGCTGGCCGGGAATCTGAACTTGTTCGGACACCCCGTGACAAGTGAGGCCAATACGTTTCTCAGGGTTTCCGGTGGCGGAATAGTAACCGGAGATTTTGATCTGCCGGATCTGAATACGGACATACCAATGCTGCCAAATACCGATCATTTGCAGCTGGGACTCAGAAGCTTAGCGGGATCACTCACATTGCCCGCTTTAGGTGATGGCGGGCTTGCCTACAACCTTGATATAGAAACGGATTTCAAGCTGGGATCCGGTGTGGAGGCGAATGCCCTTTCAGAGCTGGATCTCAATATCCAGCCAGGTAGCATTACAATTGACGGTATGGATGCACTGGAACCTGAGTTCCCGGTAAGGGTTGATTTGCCCGGATTTGCCATGAACCTGAACGCAATCACCTCAATTCCATTCTTTGAGTATACAAGTACCGACGGCTGGGATTTTGTCTTGAATCTCGACGCTGATTTTGAGTTCGGCTTTGCCGATGATCCGTTCACCTTGCCGATAAACGGTTTGCAACTGGGTACAGACGGATTCGCCATTCCGGAACAACATATCAATGAGAGTACGCTGGCTGGTCTTGAACTGCCGGTATTTGAACTCGCCGGTTTTAATTTTAAGCCATTGGCATTGCGGACCAATGATCCGATAGCTTTCAATTGGTTTGACGGGCAGCTGCCGGATGTCTCCCCGTTATTCGACTTTGAACTCAGGCTTCCGGATATCGCCGGTGGTGCTCTTGAGCCGGTTGACGGGTTTACATTTACTGATGTGAGTTTTTCCGACGGATTGTTCACGGGTGCCATGCAGCCCTATAATCCTATCGACGGATTGGTAATACCGGCAGGACCCGCCGGATTAAATCCTCCGGAACTTCGAATTGATGAGATTTTCGGGGCACTGGAGCCCTTAGAAATCGATGGTGAGTTAACCCAGCATGTCGATCTCTCGGTTTCTGGCAGTATTGAGGAAATTCCGTTTTTCAATGTGCCGGACCCGGATTGCAGTGCGGAAGTCACCTATACTCTTGATATAATTGCCGGGCAGGGTTTCAGTGGTGATGTCAGCGGGCTGACTCCCTGTGGTTCCGCTGAAGTCGGCCCTCTTACTCTTACTGCCGATAGCGGCACCTTGAACTTTGCGTATGAAGAGGGAAGCCAGGCAGCTGTGTTTTCCGGAAGTATGACGGCGGAGCTTGAGGCTCCCCAGGGAACAATCGCAGCCGACGGTATTGTCGGCATTGATTTGATCGAAGGTCGAATCACCGACGGAGAGATTTCAGTTGATGATCCGTTTATGCTTGGTCTGCCGGCGACTGCGGACGATCCCTTCATGGAGTTTGAAGTCCAGCACGCACTGTTGAACAGTGACGGTTTTTTGATCGACGCAGCCGGTGAGTTGCAAGCCGGTGATGTTGGGGTGGGGGTAATTTTCAATCAATTTTTACTCGGCCTTCCTGATTTTGAGATACATTCCGGCGAAGCTCAAATAGCGGCCGGTTTTGGTCTGCATCTCGGTCTTTCCCCGTTTGCCGCATCCATAACCTCAGATGATGATGAAACCCCTCCGGCAACCGACGGGTTGATTATTTCAGCAGAGAGTGCGGTAACGGTAGATTCAACCGGACTTAGTTACGAAGGTGTTGCCGGGGCGGCACTGCGTATAGCGGATGAGGATTTTGCTAATCTCCGTACTGAATTTGAAGAGGATTTTACGTTTCGACTGAACGATCCAAGCGTAGAAAGTGGCCGTGCTCTGTTTTACTATGATGTTGACGGTCCGGCAGAAGATCCGATTGCAATTTACGATACCGACGGTTTTCACTTTGGCCAGGGGATTATCGCGGCTCTTCCGGATACGCTGGGCCTCCCGATTTCCGACATAGCCTATGCGGTCATAAAAGACGAAGCAGGAGAGCCGGTTGTTAATATCGAAGCAAATGACGGGGGAGGCTATCTTCTTGAAACCGGGGATGATCCGGTGCAGATACACTTCCCGGCACTGGCATCTGCCGGCGGGAACCACCCGGAAGTCGAAGCACATTTTTCCCTGACCACCGATGATCAATACAAGCCGAATGGCGGTTCTGTTACTATCAACACTGACGTTGATCTGGAGCCGTATCTCGGGGTGCCGCTGGCGATTGATTCGCTCGGTATTTCGGCGGATGGTGAAACCACTCTTACCTCCATCATTTCGCTCGAATTGCCTGCGGCCTTTGGGGATCAAAAAGCCACAGCTCAGGCTATAATCGGTTCAAACGGATTGGCCGAAGCCGAATTTGAAATCGGAAATTACAGTGACACTTATGATACTACCCTCGACTATATACTTGAACAAGAGGTTATTTCCACTCTTAGCGGAGATGATCAGGACAGTGAGTTTATCGTCGGTTTGTATGGCGCTCAGCTGACATTTAACTCTCCTGCGAGTTTGATGATTTCCGGAGCGGTAGAAACCTCAGTGATGCAAAACCAGCAGGATGAGAACTTCTCTGTGTTCTATACCGCCGGATATGACGACGGGTGGCAATTTCAGGTCGAATCTTCGGGTATCCCGCCGACCGTCAATATGGGTATGGCAGAACTGAGTTTTGATGAATATGAACCTTTCTCGGTTACGGCTGATGAAAACGAATTTATTATTGAGGTGAGCGGAACCATTTCCTTTGAGGATGTAATCGGCGAATCTCTTTCTTTTGCCGTGCAGGATCTTATGATTGGTGCTACTGATTTTCAATCCGATCCGGAGCTGGTATTCGGATTGGGAAGTGCCACCCTGGCGCTCTCGGATGAACAGGAGTTCGAATTTTTCGAAGGGGCGCTCTCAGGCAGTTTCAGTAACCCGGCGCTAACAATCTCCGGACGTACTTTTACGGCATCGGTCGACAGCGGTGAGCTGACCTTTTTTGAAGAGCAGATGCAATTTGAGAATTTATCTGTGGATACCCAGGGAAACTTCATCATTGGTTCCATCAGCTCGGATGAAGTTGAAATCCTCCAGGAATACCTGGTCCTCAAGTCACTGGGAGTTAGCCGGGATCAGGACACGGGAATGAGCCTTAGCAGTAATTTTGGTTTCATGGTACCGGAGCCGATTGATCGCAGCGGGGAATTGCTGGTGTCAATCAGTCGAAGTGATGATAACAGTGTAAACGTAGAGACTGAAATATCCCAGGACTCGGATTTTGATCCCGGTGAGGAGCTGGAAATAGAGCTCGGT
>SLQI01000289.1 GCA_007131535.1 Balneolales bacterium
ATTATGAAGCTGGAAGATCCGATAGATCCGGACTTGGTTCGGGAATTTCAGGAAGAAGCGTTTGGCCAACCGTTGAAAGATGATCAAGTTGATTCACTGATCAACGAACCTTTGAAAATCCCGGCTCACATCTGGAAAGCCGTATTTGAAGGGATGATTAAGGATGACCATTCGGATAGCTTACATAAAATCAAGGCTCCTGTCCTTTTGATATGGGGGGATCAGGATAAAATGTGTGACCGCAGTGAGCAGGATTCCCTGAAAGCTGCTATTCCCGGAGCGCAGCTTATTATCTACGAAGGCTTAGGCCATTCGCCTCATTGGCAGGTGCCGGACCGCTTAGCCATTGACCTTGTCAATTTTGTCCGAAATACCGGATAATTCTCAATCCTGTCATACGACGAGTAAAACTGAAATAATGGCTGGTACTGAGCATAACTGCCATAGTTATAGTAGCTATGTGCCCGCTACTAAAAGGCATAAGTCACTGATTTTATATCACATAATATACAACATCCTCAAAATCATTAAACGGAGGGGTGACCTGATATGCAAAAAGTTAACCAAAACAAACCTTCCGTGATTCTACCTGATGAAAGCGACTCCTTCGAACTTGGAGATCTCGGGGTGGAGTGGAAAATTTATGGATCCGACTCAAGCTAGCGATTCGCCATTGTTCACCATCCGATTGCGCTCCGAGCCTTAGCCGCCCCGTTGCACTTTCATCACAACGAGGATGAGTACTCTTACGTAATGTCGGGAAGGTTAGGCGCTCTATTGGGCGACGAGGTTGTAGAAGCCGGGCCGGGAGCATGGGTGTTCAAACCTCGTCGGCAATGGCATACATTCTGGAACGCCGGGAAAACGCCCTGCCATATCATCGAGATAATTTCGCCTGCAGGATTAAAAAATTACTTTCGTGAAATAGCCGAAGCGTTGAAGGGTGACGATCCGCAGTTAGGACAGATCAATGAGAAGTACGAGGTTGAGATGGGCTTTAACAGCTTTCCCAAACCTGGTGAGCGGTTTGGACTTACCAATCCGGAATTTTAGTTCAGGCATCTTTAAAAAACCAAGTCTATTCTGACCTGCATTATTCACAAATTTCGTATGAAGGGTTCTATTGTCCTGTCTTTCAATAATGTACTCAAAAAAGGCTATATTTTTAATTTAACCTTTGGACAGACGCTGCGAACTTTTAACTGTGGGCGGCGTTGTCCACAACTAAATTTCTTGGTGAATAATGCAGGCTAAATACTGCCTCGATTGCTTTTTGAAGTGTAAATGAAAAAAATCGAAATACCTACGTAAAATGCAGTATAACCTCATATTAATAATATCGGGTTATACATTTTTATCATAAACTTTTTCAAATCAATCGTTTTGAACAAGCGGTCTTTCCGGTGAACGACAATCAACCCTCTTCCCGACCACTGGTACACATCTTCGGGTTCCTCCAGGGTTTGCCATGGGAAGCTGTGCTGCAATATTTGTTCACCGGCACTTACCGTTTTTTCATCCGAAGCAGTCTCACTCCATTCGCCTGCCATAACCATACGGGCATCTTTTGATAGTAAATCACTGAGCATGCTAACCCATTGTTCAATTTCGGCACCGGTTTCGGAATCCCCGGTGATTCCGAAAATCATTGAAGGCCAGTTTCTGTAGGCCGACCACATAAGTATCGGCGTAGTACATTTTTCGGCCAGATATAAAGCGGTAGACCCCAGTTCATCTTTGGTATGAAAAGAGGTGCCTCTTCGGCCTATTACCACAAGATCGGCATCTTCTGAAGCCTGCTTCAGTTCGAAATCAATTTCACCCCGAGCTGAATTGTAAATCGATCTGACATTGAATTCATTACAGACCCGGTCGACCTGGTCGGCCAGTCTGGATTTCAATGCCCGGCTTTGTCTGGTTATTTCCTGTTCGTCAACAATAATCGTTTCTCCGGTGTGCCGGTTGATATGCCGCACAATGCTCGTTTTTGTAGCATGAAACCAGTTTTCATCTTCGATATATAACGACTTCAGCACGGCACCTGTACGCCCTGCAAGCTCAGCTGCAGCCCGCAAACCGGCCTGTGACTCTACGGAGGAATCAAGCGCTGTAAGTATGGATTTTAACTTCATAAGCTTACTTTGATGATCCGTTAGGCAATGCCGTGAATTTTTGGCGTATACTTGCATACCGGTTCAATGCCTCATAAACACGGGCATTGATTGTATCATCCGGATAGGTACCGGAATCAGTCTTTTCACCCATCTTCATATCCGTAAGCAGCTCCATACCCTGATCGATATGATCAACCGGATAGATGTTGAACTGCCCTTTCTCAACCGCCTCCACTAATTCATCTTTGAGCATCAGGTTTTTGACATTGGCTGTCGGGATTAATACCCCTTGCTCACCGGTCAGTCCACGATAGGCGCAGATATCGAAAAAACCTTCTACCTTCTCATTTACGCCACCGATCGGCTGCACCGTTCCGTGTTGATTCACCGACCCGGTTACCGCTATAGATTGTTTCAGCGGTATTTCAGCAATAGCTGATAGCAGTGCATATAATTCCGTGGATGAAGCGCTGTCACCGTCCACACCGCTATAGGATTGTTCAAACACCAGGCTGGCGGAAATCGAAAGCGGCGTTTGCAGAGCATACCGGGCACCCAGAAATGAGCTGAGGATCAAAACGCCTTTGGAGTGGATCGGTCCGCTCATTTCCACTTCACGTTCTATATTGCTAACTTCGCCCCGGCCCAACTGTACGCGCGCCGTAATCCGGGTTGGCCGGCCGAACACGGTATTGCCGATACTCAGAACCGACAGTCCGTTCACCTGACCGGTTTTGCGGCCTTCAGTATCAATGAAAACATTTTTCCGCTTGATCTCTTCCTGAACCCGGTCTTTCAGCCGCCCTGAACGGTAATGCTGATGCTGGATCGCCCGGTCTACATCAGGTCGCTTAATTACCTGGTTTCCGTTCTTGCGGGACCAGTAATCGGACTCCCGGAGCAAATCTTCAATTTTGCGAATTTCAGCCGTAACCTTTTGGCTGTCATGGGCAAGACGGGCAGCATGCTCGATCACCCGCTCCACGCCGCTCTTATCAAGGGGTTTTAATTTAGCCTTCCGGGCCATACGGGCAATCAGCCGGGCATAGAGTTCCTGATTTTGATCATCCCAGGGAATAACATCTTCAAAATCCACCTCTACCTTGAACAGGTTATTGAAATCCTGATCATACTGGCACAGCAGATAATACAACATCCGATCCCCGAACAGGATAATTTTTACGTCCAGGTCAATCGGGTCCGGCTCAAGGGTTTTTGTGCTGAACAGGCCATACATCTCGCCGGGTGATTCTATCTTAAGTTTTTTGCCCTGCAACGCACGCTTCAGCCCATCCCAGGCATACGGCTTAGTGAGGATCCGAAAGGCATCAATCAATAAATAGCCGCCATTGGCCTGATGCAACGCACCCGGTTTGACATGAGTGAAATCGGTGGTCATGGCCCCCATCTGCGAGGTAACATGTTCTATACGGCCAATCAAATTGGTATAAGTGGGATTATCCTCATAAATAACCGGCGCGCCGGTTTTCTTACTGTTATCCACCACGATATTTACCGTATAGCGCCATAGCACCGGATCATTTTTGGGGTCGGATGTATCCCGTTCCGGCATGCCGCCACCCATCTGCTGCATCGCCTGTTGCATGGGATTCTGTCCGCCCGGATTCATGATCCGGTTTACATGGTTGACAATATCTTCCTGAGTTTGCTTGATGTATTCCTGAACGGCTTCAAATTCACCAAACTCAGCCTCTACTTTTTTGATCAGATCATTTACGGCATAGGTGGCGACCTCTTTATCCAGCTGCTGGCGTTTTTCTCTGTATTGCCGCTGTTTGCCCGGCAGGCGGTGCAAAGCTTCACTGAGCTCTTTCTGAAAATTCATGACCTCCTCTTCCAGGCGATTGCGCTCATCCTCAGGAAGTTCGTTTACTTCTTTTTCCTTCATCACCTTGCCCTCCTTAACCGGGGCAATGGTAAATCCGGATGGAGAGCTCATCAAAGCGAGGCCTTTTTTTTCTGCTTTTTTCTGCAGCTCGCGAAACGTTTTCTGTTCTTCTTCTTTCGCTTCCTCCTCAATGGCCTGTCGCTGATTTTGATATTCTTCGCTTTCAAATGTGCTTGTCAGTGCATTAGGAAGATCCGAGGCCAGCTCATGCATCAACTGGCGGAATCGAACCGCTTTACCGGAAGGCAGTTTTATGGCTTTTGGTTTTTGTTCATCAGCATAATTGCAAACGTAACACCAGTCCGGCGAAGGTTCATATTCCGCTACCTGCCTGTTGATCATACGCTCAAGCAAATCCCGTTTATCGGTTTCTTCCGGCCCCAGGGCAAATACATTGTACCCTTCACCCTCCATTTGGATGCCGAAATCTGCTGAGGATAGCGCCCGATCCTGCCCTATCAAAGATTCCTCCGGGTCTGTAAGATCATCAGTAGTTGAAAATTTGAGCGAAGAAAGATCACATTTTCGGAAAAGCTGATCTTTGGCTACCGTCTCCACCTTGCTGTTAACATGATCATTCGCCATAATGAAATCACATTTAATGTTACCGGTTTACCCGTCCGATACTTTACTTCTTTCGGCTGATCTTTATAATTAGAAAGTATCTGTTTAGCGATTCTCGTTCCCGTTGAGACACATTTTATAATCTCTATTGGAAGTCTCAAATATGGGTTACATATCGGTGGTCGGCTATTTGTAGGTCTCTCCTCAATTTTCGGGTTTCAGCTACCCGCGCTGATTTACCTCCGGCATCTGCGCCGGTATTGGTGGATTAACGATTACTGATTAACGAAATCAGGTTTTTGATTTTATGTGCAGATTTTATTTTTACATCACTTATAGTGCCACCCAAGATTAATGATCCTTTCAATAATTTATATCACATATTTTATAAACGATAAGTAAAACCGTGGTGTTACAATTATTGAAGGCTTTATAAGAACAGCATTTTTTCCCGAAATTAAAAAAAAGTTTTACAAAGTCTTTTTATATGCTTGGTTGATTAATCAGGATTGGTGTAGAAAACGGGTTAGCTTGCTCCATGAACTTTTATTAACCACAAGCTTAAATCCTTTTTACACACCTTTTTTTTAAAAACCGTAATTTGAAAATCGGGCAATGTTTTGTAAAAGCAACGTTTTTGTACCATCTTTTTAATTTTCATGGTACAAAAGAAACCTGTTTTAAATTGTTTTTTTCATCGATCTATTTGAGATATATTTTCCCGCGATTTGAACTTTATCACAGAACACCGGAACCTGTGAGCGTTTAGTTTCCGGTATTTCGTACTTAAAAGTGTTGTGATGCAAATTGATCAAATTCGAAACAACCCATGTCGGAACTGACTAAAAATGAAGCGATTAATCTCATAACCCCGGTAGCGGACGGTGAAGCTACCGGAGCTGAGCGCGACGCATTTTTTGCCTACCTGAAAAAGGATCATCATGTACGCAGCCTTTATGAGCAGGAACTTAAAACCAAAATGTTCCTGAAAAAAAATCTTAGGCGTATTGAGGCACCCCCGGAATTGTATTACTTCGCGCGGAATGTCGGCACCTATGCCAACTATGCCGATTATCCGAACGAGGAGTCCATTAAAGATCTTCCCCGCACAAATGGGTCGTTCAGACGAAACAATTATTGGTATTTCTCAATTGCAGCTGTCTTACTGGCCGGTTTTCTGTTTCTGTTCGGAGACCACATTAAACCTACTGAGGTCAGCGAAGCCTCAATTGTAATTGAGCAGCAAGTCTACGAGCATTTTAAACAATTAGATAAAGGGTTCGAAGCCGACTTCATTTTTGATCACACCACCCCGGATTTAGCTCAAAATAAGTTAATCGAACAGCTTCAATTCGATATTCAGATTCCAGACCTTGCACGTGCTTCATTCAATGGATACAGCAACTCCGAATTTGCCAACGGGTTTTACACTCCGGTACTGAATTATACATGCGAGAAAAACCACCCTATCTATATTTTCGCCTTCGATATGGAAGAACTAACGGATGAAATCAAACCGGATAAAAGTGCATCCGAGGCCTGCTCTACGAAAAATGACTATCATATTACCAAGATTGACGGCTATCACGTGGTATCATGGAAGTGGGGGCAAACCTGGTATGCCGCTATTTCGGAACATCAGGGGGAAAGTTTCGCGGAGATGCTGCCCCGGTAATCCATCCTCTGAAAACTGAATTTTGAAACTGTTTGGTTTTGACGATCAGCAGTCGGTAACTTACACATCAGGAACTTACAATTTCACTGACAGCACTCATGAAGCACTCTTCCCTGCGAACTCCCTTCTTTCTGGTTGATCGTAAAAAAATGAAAGCCAATTGTGATCAGCTTCTGACCAAAGCCGAACAGCTAAACGTCAAGATCAGGCCTCACGTAAAAACCCATAAAACGATGGAAGGTGCCATACTGCAGTATGGTGGCAAACCCGTCGGTCCGATCACCGTTTCCACGCTTTCCGAGGCTGAGTTCTATTCGACAGAAAGCTCCGATATATTATATGGCTTTCCCATCACCCCGGATAAGTTTCCGACTATCGCCGAACTGAACATCAACAACGATGTGTGTGTGGTGAGTGATCACCCGGAAATAATCCGCCGGCTGAGTGACTTTCTCGAAGGCACCGAAACCAACGTACCGGTGTATCTGAAAATCGACGCCGGAGCTAACCGCGCCGGATTCCATCACACCAATGTCGAGGAAATCGCATCAGCCGCGCAATTAATTGAGCAGCTTCCGGGTCTGAGTTTTAAAGGATTAATGACTCATGCGCATCATTCTTACGCCGCCCGTAACCGGGAAGAGAGCCAGAGGTATACTTACCAGGAAAACAAAAACCTGAGCCGATTGCTTAAGGCATTACAGGCCGATGGAATTTATCCGCCCGAAATCAGTACCGGTTCCACTCCCACCACGATGAATCAAGCCGAAGCCGGAGTCAGCACCGAAATCCGTCCCGGCAACTATGTGTTTTATGACCGGTTCCAGTCTGATATCGGCACCTGCGATCGCGAACAAATCGCCTGTTTTGTGGTTGCCCGGGTTGCCGGTCATTACCCCGAACGCAACCAAATGCTGATAGATGCCGGCGCGCTTGCATTCTCCAAAGATCTGGGAGCCCAACACGTCAGAAAAGAAGCCACCTACGGAGAAGCGTATGAATTTCCGGAATTGCAGATCCGGGAAGTTTCACAGGAACACGGTCTGGTTGGCAGTGACGAGTCTATTGATTACGACCGTTTTCCCATCGGAACTTTGATATCATTCATACCCAACCACTCCTGTCTCACCGCGGCCTGTTTTGATAAATATTATATCGAAGAAGACGGGAATATCATAGACATCTGGGAGCCGGTTAAAGGATGGTAAGCCGATTGGATCACTCCCGGCCGGATTATGATATCGTAATATCAGGGGGTGGTTGTGCCGGATTGAGCCTTGCCTGGCACCTTTATCGATACGGACCCGCGGATAAACGCATCCTGCTGATTGACCCGGAAACCCGCGACCGCAACCCGCGGACCTGGTGTTACTGGAACCCCGATGCCGTCCCGTTCCATCACCTTCGCCGCCACAGCTGGGAACGTTTCACCATCCACACCCCGCAAAAGGATTTGACCTGCCGGGCCGGTTCCTTTCCGGGCTATCACGCCATCGACAGTGGCACCTACCGGAACTGGATATACGAGGATATCGCCGGACATCCCCGGCTTGAGATCCGGCATACCCATACCGCAAGCTGGAACGAAACCAATAAGCAAGTCACCGTGCAGACCGGCGAAGGAGATGTTACCGCCGGAATCCTGTTTCAAAATCACCATCGGGAATCCGACCCCTACCGCTCTTCCCGGCTGAGCATCAAGCAACACTTTATCGGCCGGGAAATCGAGACCGACCAAAACCTGTTCAACCCCGGTCAAGCGACTTTCATGGATTTTCGGGTTGATCAAACCCGCGGACTGGCTTTTATGTATGTGCTGCCCTGGTCGGAACGCTCCGCGCTTTTCGAGTTTACTTTCTTCACACCGGAAATATGTGAGGATCACGTTTATGAAAACGGCATCCGCACCTACCTGGATACCCATTATGGACTGAAGGAACCTCACTACAGCACCATCCGCAAAGAACAAGGAGTCATTCCCATGACCGAAAATCTGTATTTGCGGGGTACCCGGCGGGTACGGCCGATCGGTGTGATTTCAGGCGCCGTAAAACCTTCCAGCGGATATGCCTTTACCCGGATACAAAAGCAATGCCGGTATTACGCCGATCAGCTTAAGTACCATGAAATCCCTTCGTACTATCCCCCCTCACCACCGCGCTTCCGGCTTTACGACCGGATCATGCTGCGCATCATAAAGGATCAGCCTGCAACCGCGGTTCAGGCATTTGCCCGGCTTTTTTCTGCAGTTCCCACTTCCCGGATGCTGCGCTTTCTTGATGAAGAAACCAAACCCAAAGAAGAGGTGAGTATACTAAACTCCGTGCCTCGCCTTAAATTTCTGAATGCGGCAGGG
>SLQI01000010.1 GCA_007131535.1 Balneolales bacterium
ATGTGGACATCATCATACCCTTTAAAAACGTGAGTGGTGTCGTACTCCCATACGTCCATCCGATCCGCCCAGACAAAGGTGGTATCTTGTTGGTCTTCTGATAAGCGCTGCATACGCGATTCTCCCTCGATGCGCCGGTGACCTGTGGAGTCGGCTTCAACAAAATTGCCGGAAATTCTGACTTCCTCTTCAAGGTCATGCAGGAATACCCTGCTATGGAGTTCATAATACTCATCCCTCCGCACGGTGAACATGCTGTCAGCTTCGATGTACTGGGTGGTGTCTTCAACCTGTACATCACCGAAAAAGGCCGCGCTATCCGGTTCATTGAAATACGTGCCTTTGTCGGCAATGAGAATTCCATCTTCATCTTCCATACGCAGGGGTTCCGGAAACTCGGCAATCTCCGCCTGGAAATCGTAGGCCAGAAAGTCACTAAACAACGTGGTTTGATCACTGTGAAGGATCACTCGATTGTTGAATTCGCTGAATTCCGTTACCAGATCGTAAAAGGCTTCATCAGCCCAGATGGTTTCATCATCGGTATCAATTTGGATGTTGCCGCGAGCTCTCAGTTCTTCAAGGTCACGATAGTGCCAGGCTGTATCGCAATAAACGGTGAAGTCTTCGGTTTCCAGAACGACATTGCCGATCAGTTTGCGGATTTCACCTTCCTCCTCGGTAGAGTAGCCTTCCAGGGAATCCGTATCGAGAATCCGAACTCGATCCTGTGCCGAAGCCGGATATGTGAGGCAACTAAACAATCCGATGAAAACAGATAGTATGATGAAATCACGAATCCTCAATTGAGTTGAAACTCCCCGGTTACGGTTCGTATGGTATAATTTCGTAAATCGTCATCGCCGCTCAAGCCGTACCCTGTAATGCTGTCGGTTTCGGTGGTAATGATGACAAATTCATCGGTATTAATCTTGCGATCTTTTTGATACCAGTTCAAAGACTCGGTAGATAATCGGCGACCCTCATCTGTTTCGACCACAACATCTTCCCGGAAATGGAATTCGGAGTCTTTGCTCCAGTAGGTCGCTTTGAGCGAATTTACCTCAGTTTTGGTGTTGCCGAGCGTATCGCGGACGATAACGTTTACCGGACCATCCATCTCGGTACGCGCCCGCTCTTCATGGTGGTAAGTGTGGGCAAGCGGGGTATTAATGGTTACAATGCGATGCCCCTCTTCGATCAGATCCATCGTGACATTTGTTGACTCGGTAACTGAGAGCAAAGAGTCTGCCAGCTGCTCATCGGCAATATCGGCTTCTAAGTCATCGAGATCGGTGCAAGCTGCAAAAAACAGAAGTATAATTGATGTGGCGAAAAACCAAGGTTTATTCGGTGCCGAAATATCGGTCGCCGGCGTCGCCGAGACCCGGAACAATAAAAGCTTGTTCATTAAGGCGTTCATCGATAGCAGCCGTTACAATGGGGACATCAGGATGTTCCTGTTGAAGTCGTTTGATACCCTCCGGTGCACTGATAAGGCACATGAAGTGGATATCCTTCGCTCCTTTATTCTTAACGAAAGAAATGGAGTCGCAAGCACTGCCTCCCGTTGCCAGCATGGGGTCAACGATGAGTACCATTGCTTTATCCAACTCAGAAGGCAGGTTTGAGTAGTAGTCAACGGGTTGATGCGTTTTTTCGTCTCGATACATCCCGAGGTGACCGATTTGGGCTTCCGGGATGAAGTGGGTCACCGCATCAACGAGGCCGAGCCCTGCTCTTATGATGGGTACGGCGACCACGTTGGTGGCAAACGCATGCCCTTTTGATTTTTGAATGGGTGTTTCGACCTCTACTTCTGTAGTCGGCAGAACTTTTAGGGTCTGATAAGCCAGAATGATACCAATACGGCTCAACGCCAGACGAAAAAGTTGCGGCGGAGTGTCTTTATCTCTGAGGATTGTTAAATCCCGGGCTACTACGGGGTGATCCACCACAGTAACCCGGGAAAAATCAATGTCGGATTTGCTCATTACCGATTATTGTCGTTGTAATCTTTAGCAATCTTATAAATCATACCTGAAAGCGCAAGCAATCCGATGATGTTGGCCAGAGCCATCGAACCGAGCATAAAATCGCCAAATGCCCAAATGGCCGTTACACCTACGATTGCTCCGAAAAAGTGCATTCCGACAAACAGCAGACGATACCAGAACACCGCCCGGTCGCCAAACAGGTACTGGAAGGAGCGGTCACCATAGTAGCTCCAGCTTATTGCCGTGGATATCACAAAAAAGAACACGGCGATGGTTACAAGATACTGACCACCCGGAAACAAGGGACGAAGACCATCGGCAAAGGCTGCCGAAGTTAGCGAAGCTACATTTTCGACAACTCCTCCGTGGATGCGGTCTATTTGCATGCCGTCCTCGTCAAAAGCCAGGATATCATCGTTGACGGCGATAGTACCTTCGAACAGGGTTGTTTGGTCAGAATCGGCGTACATGGTGTCTACAGGGATGTTGTAGCGCAGGAGTTCTCCGTTTACAGGAACTCCGTCTTCAAACTTTAAAACATCTGCGTGAACATCACCATCTTCTTCCCACGGTTCTTCAATCACATAATCCAGGTTGGGGTCAGCAGGTGATAAAGCGCGATCATGGTAGCTGTCCCAGGCGCCGGTAACTACAATCACAAGTCCTGTGATACTGCAGACAATGATGGTATCGATAAACGGACCGATCAGCCCGACCAAACCGGAGTGTACCGGATTATCGGTTTTACTTGCTGACATGGCGATCGGGGAAGAACCTTGTCCGGCTTCGTTGGAGAACAGTCCCCGTTGAACACCGTAGCTAAGCGTAAGAATCAGAGCACCGGATCCCACCCCGAGCGCTCCGGCCTGAGGATTAAATGCATTGGTGAAGATAGTCACAAGCCCGGGGATGACTTGATCGTAATGGATTAAAAGAATTACCAATCCCCCGAGGACGTACAGAAAAGCCATGAACGGTACCAGCCGGGCGGTAACATATCCGATTCGCTTAATTCCCCCCAGAATTACCGCACCAATAATGGTAGATGTAATGAGACCGGTAAGCCAAAGCGGCATATTAAAATCGCTGTTCATGACATCTGCTACCGTATTGGCCTGAACGGCATTTCCGGTTAGCAGTGCACAAATGGAGGCCGCGATGGCAAACACAATAGCAAGAAACTTCCAGTTACCGCCGAGTCCCCGTTCGATATAATACATCGGTCCGCCGGAAACGGAGCCGTCATCATTGGTAACCCGGTAATAAGCTCCCAGCGTACACTCTGTAAATTTGATCGCCATTCCGAACAGAGCAGTCACCCACATCCAGAAAAGAGCTCCGGGGCCTCCGATATGAATGGCAAGAGCAACTCCGGCAATATTACCAACCCCAACGGTAGCCGAAAGTGCGGTGCTCAGCGCCTGAAAGTGGTTGATGTCGCCTTTGTCTTCGGGGTCATCATAGCGGCCGGTAAGGACGCTAAAAGCATGGCCGAGTTGCTTAAACTGGATAAAACCCAGTCTGATTGTTATGAAAATACCAAAGCCCAAAAGCACTATTACCATCAGGGGCAGACTGTCATAGCCGAATATGGTTTCCGGCCAGTTCCAGATCAGACTTTCAAGCCAGACTACGATCTCTTCAAAAGTTTCCATCCTGTAATCAGTTATGCATTAATTTTAGGAAATTATTTAGGTGTTTGATAAATCCGAGTTTTTATGTCTCAAGCGACAATTTATCCTGCGATTTGCCAAACTACCTTTTAGTTGCAAACACAAAAACTTCTAACTTATTCAACCAGAAAGCGCAGCCCAAACGCGAATAGAGGTGTTACGGAAACCTTCTATCTGTCTCACTGCTGCAAAGGCAGATAATAATGTTTTTTTTATTGATGGTGCAAAAATAATCCGTTTCTGATGTAGAAGTACTGCAAAGTCTTCATTATCAAAAAATTAAGTTGCAGTTGGGAACGTTTAAGATTCATTAGGAATTTAATAGCTTAGAGCTATAAGCCTAATGAGTTGGATTACTTACACCATTTTTAACCTAAATATCCGAGGTAACTCATGACTAAAGCAGACATCGTCGATATCATATCGAACTCGACCGGAATCACCAAAGTGGAAACAGAAGCCGTTGTAAATGGCTTTTTGGACACCGTGATCGATGCAATGAAAAGCGGTGAAACAATCGAGTTACGAGGTTTCGGAAGCTTTAAAGTCGTAAAGCGGGCGCAGAGGGTTGCCAGAAACCCCAAAACTAATGAAGAGGTTATTGTACCCGAACAGCATGTTCCGGTATTGAAAGTATCGAAAGAATTCAAGAAAGCTGTAAACGACGCCAACAGTTAACGGAGAATATCTACATAAATAACAGTAGTCGCATTGAGCTGGAAGCAATGCTACAAGCGGCTATGACTTAATGATGCACCGGAGCATTATTGAACAGTTTACTTTTATAGCAGGGTAGAACTGTGTAGGTTAAACTCAAGGACACAATTCCGATTCTTTTTAAAATTAATCAGTAGGGATGCACTTAACTGAATGTGAGAGCGTTTCTGCGACTGATTATTTTGAATAACTTTTGCTGACAGCCAACACCACATAAAGACAGATTTTAATAATGGTGTTCTGATCAGAAAATCAGAAAGAATGTAATCTGAATTGTATGTCCTTACGTTTCTGGAGTATTGTAATTCCCATTCTGGTTATTGCTGCCGGTGCCATCATTATTTACATGGATTATAGCGACCAGCAGGAACAACAGAGTGCCACGCCGAATCTTCCGGAGCATGATCATGTTCACGAAGAAGAGTTGGATGCCACTGCCGGTTCTGATACTGCCGGATATGAATCAGAAGTTACCGAGCCCGACAGTGCTGATTTAGCCAGGATTCTCGAAATAGA
Organism: Balneolales bacterium; assembly: GCA_007131535.1. Lineage (GTDB taxonomy): Bacteria > Bacteroidota > Rhodothermia > Balneolales > Natronogracilivirgulaceae > SLJN01. The sequence continues at coordinate 4,904 of SLQI01000010.1, forward strand.
AGAAGCTATTGAAGAAACCGATAATACCTCTCTGAAAATCGCCTACTTTGGCGAAATAATTCAAAGGTACATGGAATATGATCGTCTCGACGGTGCCGGAGATGCCGGGATTCGATTGGCGGAATTATCGGAAGAACCTGATGATTGGATCAATGCCGGGGATTGGTTCTTCGCCTGGCTTGATAAAGAACCCAACAGAACCAGAGCCTTCTATTTTGCTTCCAGAGCCGCACAGGCTTACGGACGTGCACTCGAAGATCGCCCCGACGATTACGAGCTTCGCACCGATAAAGCAGCAGCTCTACTGGAGTCTGGAAACCCCGAACGTGCCGAGGAAGAATTGAAAGCTGCGTTGGAGGTTAACCCCGAATATTTGGACGCAAATTATAATCTCGGTGTAATTTTGCATCAAACGGGTAGCAAAGACGAAAGTATTTCGTATCTTAGGCGGTCAATTGAGTTGGCCGAGGGTACCGATCGGCAGGAAGTTGTCGAGCAGTTCATTGAAGAAAATGATATTACCCTCTGATAGCCTTCATGAATAGATTTTTTTTAAAACAGTAATCCAAAAGTCGATCACAGTTCATTATGCCAAGTGGAAAAAAGCGCAAAAGAGCAAAAATTGCCAAGCATAAGAGAAAGAAAAGGTTGCGCAAGAATCGCCACAAGAAGAAGTAGCGGTTAGCAACGGATAAGTTTATCTACAGCCTCCCTCGCCAGCAGCGGTGGAGGCTGTTTTTGTTAGATAGTGCAATGAAGAAATTGTGGTATCCTGATCCCGCTTGTCTTTGAAATGCTCAGTATTTGAGGAACATCACGTGCCTTGATCTTGGCGATTTCTCAAGGCACGTTGATTTTCTTACAGACCCTTGAAAAGACAGACCCAGATGAGTCGCCTCAGTCGGCAAGAGCTCGGGGAAAGCTATGTTCAGCAACTTCAACGACTTTATTGGTCAATATGAGCAGTTGCTTGATTTTCTTCGTCACTTTGTTGTGGATATCATTGAGTTCAGCTTCACCGGCCAGGCCGTATTGAAGATAGCTGATGAGATTCATGTCGGATATGTATTTTTCCTCATCACTGCCTTCGATTTCGACGTGCCAGCGGTTTGTGAGGTTATCTTCGGGCAGAAAACTCTGCAAGTGCTGATTAACCCCCTGCATCCATTGGCTTGCGGTCTCAATTTTTCCGCTGCCTTCTCCGGTTAATTCTTCATCCAGGATCATTTGTTCATTAAAATGCCAGGTGATTTCCACATCAATATTTGGATCAATATTTGCTTCCGGCAGAGACGGTTTTTTCAACAACGGATGTTGTTCCATCCCTTTTAGCTGTCGGGCAAGTCTGATTTCCTTAAATTTATCCCAATCCAGATTGATCTCTACCAGGTTGATAAAAGGGGTGATCTCAGAAAGATTGATCGCAATTTCAAGGCCGGAAGCATTGATAGCTTGCTCCTGCCATTTTTTAAATTGTTGAATAGGCAATTCGTGCCGGTTTAACTCCTCTTGAATATGGTTAATGATTGAATTAAAAATAGGATAATCCATTATAAACCCGATATTAAGTTAATGTTATAGCTTAATGTATATAGCTGAATGAATAACTATTATACCCTGAAACAGGTAACTCTTGAGCTCCGACAAGCTCTGCAGAATACAGCATTCTCAGAGGCTGTCAGCTTCCGTAAAAACAGGCTGGAATTATACTTCCACCCATTAGAATCATCGAATCCTGTGCAGATAACGTTCAGTTGTGATCCTAAGCGTGTAAGTATATTTCGCAGCACATACTTTCCACCCAAAAAAAAGGATATTGTTTCGTTCTTTTCATCCCTTGAAGACAATTTAATAAAAAAAATTGAATTGGCAGGAAAAGATCGCCTATTGGATTTTAAATTTAACGGTGGCTTGAGTTTACGCTTTCAACTATTCGGCCACGGGGCCAATTGTTACCTGTACGACCAACAGGATACCATCATTGGATCATTCCGGGGGGAAAGAAAGTTCTTACATAAAAAAATACCACAACCTCAGGCGCCACAGTACAAACAGGTTGAGGAACTGAACGGCGACGCTGAGGCTATGATGATCCAACGTGACCCTAAACTCCCCCGCCGCTGGTTGGCTGACTTAGTCACCCATCATAATCTGGAATCGTCTTCGCCGAATGAAATTGCCGTATTTACAGACAACTTGAGCGAAGTGTTAACGGATCGGCCGGTTGCCGACCTGGTAAACGACTCTGAGTTATGCATTATCCCTGATGATCTCCTTCCAATGGAAAGGGAGCACATGAACAGCTTCAACGAAGCAGTCAGAATTGCTTATTCGGCTCAGACCCGAAATGAAAAACTTCACCACAACAAAAAAAGGCTTAAGTCTCTTCTTGAGGCGGAACAGAAGCGATTAAAATCAAGGATCAAAGAAGCCGATAATGCTATAAAAGCGCTCGAACGGGCCGAAACTTATGAGCAGTATGGCAATATGTTGATGAGCTCTCCCAATCCGAATGCGATTGTAGAATTTGACCAAATTGAGGTTCCGGATTTATACGGTGGTAACGAAACGGTCAAAATACCCGTCAAACAGGGGCTTAATTGGATTGACAATGCTAGCCGGTATTACAAAAAAGCCAGGGATGCGCGGAGGTCAGCTGAAATGACCGAGGGTATGGGGGAGCAGGCGAGGGAAAGGCTCAAAAAGATAGAGTTACTTCACCGGGAATTGTCTGATATCTATACGCTTGACGGCATACGTGAGTTTGAAGATCAACATGCTTCGATTTTGAGTGGATTGGAAAGAGCCGGTGCTACAGGTGCTAAAGCCAAGCCATTCAAAGTGATCCAACTCAACGGTTATGAGGTGTGGGTCGGTAAAAACGCCAAAAGCAACGATGCCCTTTTGCGAAATGCCCATAAAGAAGACCTCTGGTTTCACAGTCGGGATGGGGCAGGATCGCATGTTTTGATCCGCATGGCCGGAAAAAAAGAGTTTCCGGATCAGCAACTCATCGGAAAGGCCGCTGCCGTTGCAGCTCATCATTCCAAGGCGTCCGGTTCTTCTTTGGTGCCTGTGCGATACGCCAAACGCAAACATTTACGTAAAGCCAAAGGTGCCCCGCCCGGTGAAGTAAAGGTGGACCACGAAGAAGTAATCCTGACTGAACCCAAACCTGCCGATCAACTTTCAGATTGAACCATGACAGCATCCGAAATCACCTTAAATCTTGATAGACCCATTGCACTATGTGGCATGATGGGCGCCGGGAAGTCTACCATCGGCAGGCAGCTTGCAGGCATCACCGGTTTGGAGTTTGTGGATCTTGACCGCGAAATCGTGAACAGATATCAAATATCGATTCCGGAAATATTTGAATCCGAAGGAGAAGCGGTATTTCGACAGTATGAGCGGGATGTATTGCAAGACTTATGGGCAGCCTACCCTTTGAAAATCATTGCTTTAGGCGGTGGAGCCTTGCAGGACCACCAGTTTGCCGAAATCATAAAAACCAACTGTCTGTTGGTTTATTTAAACGTAATGCCTTCAGTATTGGTGAACCGTCTGAAGGGAAAGACCAACCGACCTAAACTGAAGAACGAGGATGGCAGCCTCAAAAGCAAAAACGAACTGGAAACGTATATCAAAAAATTGCTTGAGGAAAGGGAACCCCTGTACCGGTTAGC